>CAZVSL010000178.1:8966-10941 GCA_964629935.1 uncultured Calditrichaceae bacterium
CTTTTCTGCATATTGAATAAATTCTTTGACCATATTCTTGGTGGCGTCGAGATCAATGCCGCCAAAAAGCCTTTGCCGAATGATTTTGGCAATTTCATTTTCTTGAACAGGCGTATAAATTTTCTCTACTCGTCCTGATACTTTTTGCAGTTGCTGAAAGAGTTTTTCCGCTCCCTCATCGTAATGCTCGATGATGCTTGCCGGAAGCGTGACAATACAACAGACTTTCTCTAATGTACTCACCGCTTCCGTTAGCTCCTGCATGAATGCGATGCTTTGTGCTGCCAATGTGCTGCTACCCACCTTCACTCCTGCCGCTTTGGTGGCGTATTCAAGTACTTCATCCATCAAAACGATGACGGGCTGGTGTGCATGCAAAAGATTTCTGATGACTTCTTTGCCGGGCGCGACCTGCCCCTGACACGCTTCTATTTTACCTGTGAGCGATTTCTCCAGCTCTCCCCACAAGGTTTTGTCAGGGCCAAGCGCCGTACCAACCACGACAACCTTCCTGGCTCCCCATTTTTGTGCTCTGTGATACATGGCGATCAAAGCATGGGTCTTGCCGCCGCCGAAAGGCGTCTGAATCTGAACAATGGGGTCGCCGCCTTTGCCATCGATCCGTTTTTTTACGAGATTGAGGAGATTATCCAGGCCTTGAGTAAGATAGGTTTTTTTGAAAAAGGTGTCGGCATCCTTGTATTCATCGGTGCCGCGATTTTGGCTCACTTCCCAGAGGTCAGCCGCAAACACGTCCATGGTGAGGCGGCCTTCCAGGATGTCTTTGTGGGGCACAGCGATGGTGTGGAAAGGTTTCATTATTTTCAGTCTCCTCGACGTCTGTTCTTCTTAGGCCTTTAATCGTTTTAAAACTATTTATTGCCGATAGCTAACATATCCCCATTATGCATATTATTCAAATAAGCAGATAAAGAACTTGAATGGGACTTGCCCGTCGCAGGATCCCAATGCTCAACCTGATCGCCGGTAACCTTCGATAGTATGTGACAATGTGCGTTGTTAGAATCAACTCTGACCATACCTAGCACTACACTATCTTTTGCTATCAGTCCTTTGGCAGCGCTAAGAAGCTTTCGATTTTTCGTATCTCGTGTCCCTTCATTCAGATTAAGAATAGGCCAATCCATTCTTATTTCCACCTGATTGGCTTCTATGATTCTCTTGTAGTTGCCAAAGGTGGAGCCACAGGGCCAGCCGAAATGCTTGCGGAGTTCTGCCTTCAAACCAGAAAGTGTGAAGGCATTTATGTCAAAGTATTTGAGTCCGGTTACCACACAGGCGGTAATACAGTCAAATTTTTCGCTCTGTCTTTCAGCTACAGATAACAGTTTCTCTAAATTCACTCAAACAACCTCTCTTGTTTGACTCCCTTTTTCGTTTCCTCTTTTAGGCGCTCTCGCCCGGATAAAAATCCGTCCAGCAACTTTTTCTCTTTGTTATCATTGGACAGGCATTCGGATATCGCCTGCGCCACCCGGTAAAACCCCTCGCTCTGGCCATAGCCGGTTTGTTGCAGCAAGCTCACCATGCCATCGCGTTTGCTTTTCTCCCATAGTAAAAGCACTTTATGTAGCACATCGATGAGCTCAGTTGGGTTTTTAAATGCATCCTGCCTTCTGTCTTGTGGCCCCAAAATGCGAATAAACTCTTTGTCCTTTTTGATGAACCCTGGCCGGTTCCACTCTCCGGCCAAATCGATGCTGCAACTGCGTGCGAGCTTGTTGGCCTCGTCGAACGGCACCCTGGCGGCGCCATAATTCCAGCGTGACAGGACGTAGAAGCGTGTCAAATCCGAAATTTCGCCGGCGAAGCCATTGTGGAGAATCTGCCGCACCGCGAAATCCGTGACGATCTTGCGCACGTCCGCCAGCAGTCGGTCAGCGCGCACGATGTTGCCCTCGTAGTCCATCACCTTCTCGTATTTGCCGAATACCTCGATGGCGGATCCGATGGC
>CAZVSL010000179.1:0-515 GCA_964629935.1 uncultured Calditrichaceae bacterium
TCTTTCATAGTCCCTCCCATCCTTCAGCTATGTCATATCGGTAGAATTTGCAGAGGCGCAGAAATGATTTCCCGAGAGGCCATTCCCACTCAATTCAAGATAGGATTTTCTGGGATGCGATCAACTGAAACGGCTGACTTCTCCCAAATGCTCCCCAAGCCTTCGACAAAAGCATTCGGGACAGTCACTATTTCGCTACGTCTCAGTTTGTTAGTGACTTGAATCATGTTTATATCATGTTTGTGAATTTTTCAGGCTAAATGGAGGCGATAATCAGCTTTGCAGAACCCGGGTCACAATAACTGGAAAAGTCAAGTCGTTGCCAGAGAGCACGACATCAATGATAAAGCAGCAATAGACGCAGATGTATTTCGCGACCTTTTTGCGGTACATGGCCTCTGTGAGTGGTGAGGGTGCAGCTCTTCAGCGTCGATAGACGATTACGTCGATTTTTCCAGCTTGCGTAGCGCAGCCGCTTTGTCTGCCGGTTCCGGCGCAGCTTTCGAGAAGTAGGC
>CAZVSL010000179.1:525-10939 GCA_964629935.1 uncultured Calditrichaceae bacterium
TTTCCGGCAGAGGCGGCGGCTCCAGCTTGCGCACGGTCGGTTTTTCGTAAAGTAACTTCACTTCCTCTGCGGTAATAATCCCCTCAAAAACTTCATTGCGTGCGAGGGTATCGACAATGTCTGCCTTTAGCGCCAGATCACGCCAGTCCATCAGCTCGCTGATTACCAGGCCAGTGAAGTCCGGGCGCTCCGCTTCATTTTTCAAAAGCCGGCGAAAGACAGCTCGAATCTCATCCTTATGTTCAGGTTGGCGCAATGCAATTTGCACCAGAGCCGTGCAGGCGCCCAAACGTGAGAAATCATTGTTCTGGCGATCGATGATAAATTGTCCCAACCTGGCAGGCTGGTTTTTTCCCAGCAGAAACAGTACTTCCCAGATATCATCATCGAGCAAATCTTGTAGCCAATAATCCAGCACGGCCGGCTTTTGGCCCAAAAAATCGAGAATAAGATCCAGGGAATCTTCCGATGGCAGGTGAGCGAGCAAATAGAGCGCGTGCACCACAACAAACCAATCCGTGCCTCTCGGCGCCGCAGACAGGTCTAAGTGCGGTCTTTTGCTCAATGCATCGCGAATAATAGCTTCGAGATGGGGGACTGCACGATCCCCATAAGATAGGATTTCATCGAGGACTTCATCGTCAATTGCGCAGTCTGTGGTGTGTAATCTGTGGATGAGCGTACTCAGGTGCGCCTGGCTTTGGTCCATTCCACCCCGTTTCATGTTTGACCTCCATTCCTGGTGTACTTAGATGTGCTTTTTTCCTTTCCCCAATAGCAAACAGATAGTAACCAAAACGGGTTTTAGCCCACTCCTTTCGCTTCTCCTTTCTTCTTGGTGCCGTCCAAGATGCTCAACAAGTGCGTGTGATAAAATAAACCATACCAAGGTCACAAAATCAAGCAAATTTCCAGCAGACATGAACATCAAACGTCAATGTAATTAATGTCTTATAATTAAGCACAAACGCACTCTATTGCAGACTGTTTGTGTAGCTCGTGACGTTTTTTTCATATCCGTGCATGATCACCATTCGATTTTCCAAATGACATCCATGCCGGTGTCGCCTTGACGGTCACTCGAGGCTTGTAGAAGCAGGTTGAGAAATTTGATATTGAGCGGTATGTCGTACTCAAGTTCTACGACCTGATTGCCCTCAGCGCCAAAATCCTGGCTGACGCTTATGAAAACTTCCGGTGTGACATATTTACCGACGCGCACCTTTGAATCTTTCAAGCTGGCGCCGCTTTCGATCTGGATGACATCAAGGCTCAGTCTCTGGCCGAGCTGGCCTGAAAGCTGTTTCAGCAACTGACCGGTCAGCAGGCCACGGGCTCGCTGATCTAATCCTGTATCGGAATCGCCATTTGTAGCGGCTGCACTTGTTCCGGCCACCTGTCCCGTAAGCTGTTCTGAGGTTTGTCCAAAGAGCAGAATGGAGACGACATCTCCTTGTTTCGCCGGTTCCCCATCCAGCGTAAAGCTAAACTCGGGATAGAGCAATGTGCCGCCGATGAGAACCATGAACTCATGCTTCTCTGTGGTACCATCTCTGGTTTTGCTGGCAACAGTTGTCGTGGCCTCTATTGACACCTCCGGATTCAACTCCGGATTGCCGTTGAAGACTATCTCGCCCTTTTGAATCTGAAATCGGTTGCCCAGCAACTGATAAAAGCCGCGAAGCGTAGAGAAGGAGCCGAACAGAACGAAATCGCGGCCTCTGTCTTTAACCATAACCACATCCCCTTCTATTTCAATTGCTGAGTCTTGCCCGCGAAGCCAGGCATTGCGTGGAAAGTAAACAGACAGTTCTCCGTTCAGGCGTTTATAGAAATCAGATTCAAGAAACGGCTTCTCCTGCACATCCTTTTCCTTTTGAAACCGGATCGCGCCCGCAGTATCAAAAGGCGTTGTATCCGGAGATATGACAAAAAAGGGTTGCGCCGTCAGCGTGACTGCTGTTTCATCTTCGATTGTCTCGTAGAAAATACGGGACTGGTCGACAGTCAGGGCGCCTGAGAAAACCGGGGCCTGAATGCTTCCCGAGAACTCCACAGTTCCGCTCGCGCGGGCCTGCATTTGTTCATTGTTGACCAGTTGAAAGTTCTTCAGCTTGATTTTAGACTTGAAATCCTCGAGTTTATCTTCGGACAGAGACAAACTGCCGGCCAAAGCGCGCAGATAACCGTCCCCTGAGCGCATACTAAAATCATGAATGATGACTTCTTTTTCTTTCAAGAGCAGCACGAGGTTTGCCTGTGTGAATTTCAAACCCAGCTCCGGAATGGAGAATTCGCCGTTGATCACTCTGATCGGCGCCACGAATGTCCCTGAGCGTATTCCGCAGGACGATGTCGGCCGCCAGTTTGCCACGGATGTTCTCGATGCCGGGCGTAAATGCCTGCGCAAAAGACAAATCCAGCCCGCGCGTGCTAACCTTGAATTCAAAAAGTTTAGTCAGCTCTGTGGTATATTCGAATGGTGAGAGAGCAAAAGTCGTGGGAATTTGGGCGCTGGTCTCCAGCAGGCTGTCGCTGCCGGTTTTGGCAAGAGCGAAATCCCAGGTCAATTTCTCACTACCTAAACCAAATTTGCCCTGAAATTCCTCGAAAGAAACATCATAATACTGCCCGTGTTTCAAGCTCAGTGTGCCATTGATCTGTGGCTTCTGAAACGTGCCTGCAAGGGTTGTTTCAATGTTCAGGCTCCCCATCAGATTAAAATCCTCATCGACGTATTGATCATAGTTGGCCAGGTCAATATCCCGAATGGCAACCGTGAAATTGTTGTCGCCGCCCGGGGACAACAGGCCGCGAAGGCTCACGCTCTGCTCGCCGGAAGTTAGAACGAGTCCAGATAATTCGATTTGATCGTCTCGGATTCGAACCAGGGTATTCGCGTCTGTCTTGCGCCAGTTCTGGTCCAGATAGCTTACATCCAGATCAGAAAAATCGATGACATATTCTGTGTCCGAGATTTCGAATTCACCGGCGAGCAACGCCTGCAGCTCCGGTTCCTGTTCCAATTCGATGTCAAAGGTTGCGATGGAGTCAAAATAGACAACGTTGAATTCCATCGTATCTATGGGCGAGCCGCCTGCCATCACTCCCGACATCTGGCCGTTAAAATCAAATCTGTTGTGGCCCTGAAACAGCAAGCCGTGACCGGTAAGATCGAAGCCGGCCACAGCATAGTCCGGCATGCGGAAATCTTGCAGGTGTGCATCGGTAGCAACGAGCAGAGAGTCAAACGGCCCCATCAGCTCCACGGCAAGCCGGCCTGCACCAAACAGCGAGTCCTGCCCGACCACTGAGCGCAAGGTCGAGAAATCATCGAACTCAGCACGTACGCTCAGATCGTTTTCATCTTCAAGCGCCAGGCGACCACCGGCCGTGACCCTGCCACCGCTCGAGTTCAGAAACACCTCATGCAGCTCGAAGCGCAGCCCATCGGCGGTGAGGTGCACCCGCCCTGAATCGATGACGACATCTTCCAGCTCAGAGCGCTCAAAAATTACATCAAGGTCAGCCTGCAGATCTTCCGGATCAAAACCAGCGCCCTGCACACGCAATTGCATGGCCACGTCGCTGCTGAGGCCGAGCCCGGGCTGAAATCTCTGCCACGCCAGACTCGCCACGCGCCCGTCAAACTGATAACGCGGCCGCGGTTGTTGCACGCCGGTCAGCATTCCGGACAAATCGACCAGGGTGCCGTCAATCTCGCCATCGACCGCAAAGCGCACAGTGTCTGCCTGATAGCTGCTGTTCACGACCGCCCTTTGCACGGTGACGCCCGACACCACACTGGTGTCGATTTCTGCATTGACCGACCCCGCCAGTTCTTCCAGCGCCAGGCCACTGCCCTGCAAATCAAACTGCAGGTTCAGGTCGCTGGTATAGGTTGTATCATTCAAGATATGAGCAAGATTGACGTGTGATACGCCACCGGTGAGATCATAGCGGTAGGGCGATTGGTCGACAGCGACTTCGCCTGTGAGATGCAGGATACCTTCACCCCAGGTTATAGCAGTTTTGACGGCCAGATTGTGGAGCGGTCCTTGCACTTCGATGTCAAATTGAGGATTGCCATAGAGCAGCAGCTCCGGCATAAACCGCCGCACCTCTTCCGTTGAAACGGGCTTGCCACTGACATAGGCCTCGATATGCGGCTTATCCAGATTCTCGACTTCAAGGCGCGAAGTTAGTTTCGACCGTTGCGTTTCGATGTTAATATCGCGGGCATACAGGTCCTGTTCTTCAATTTGCACGTCCGAACGGATAGTCCTGACCCGCAACGCCGGCTGCCCGGTCTCGAAACTCAGATTTTTCAGAGTCGCCCGGGTGCGCCTTTTGTTTAGCCAAAAGCCAAGTTCTATTTCCAGATTCTGAACGCTCCGCGGCAGCGCCAGAGCTTGCGCCGAGGCAGAATCGACGTTGATAATACCTGATTCAATCTTTATTTGTGGCAACCGGATCGGGATGTCGAAGGTTTGCGTCTCCGTTTCTATCGGCGGCGCATCTTCTTCCTTAACGATCCGGGTAATGTTCCAGCGGGCTTGTTCATCGCGTTCCAAAAAGACAAGAGGCCGCGTAAGAATCACCTTCTGTAGCACGATCCGTCCGGAAAGCAGCGCCAACGGATTATAAGCGGTTTCAAACCGATCAAATGCAAGCACAGGCTTGCCGTCTTGTTCCAGGCTTACCTGGCTCAGTTGCAGCTCTGTGAACAAGTTCCCGGACAACCGGCCTGCTTTCAGCTCGCCCTCAAGATTTGCATTGGCCAGGTTGATAGCTCTGTCCAGTGCCCATGATTTGAACAGTTGCGTCTGCATGAAAGCGGCAAACAAGACCACCAGGGCTAAGAGCGCGACGCCAGTCCAAAACCCTATTTTAAGGACTTTTTTCACCTAATCTCTGCCTTATGAATTATCAGGTTCCGTGAGCCTGTACTTTCCATGCTTCATCGCATCAGATCAGAAAGCCTGGCCAATACCAAAATGGATTTCATAGTTGCTCGTATCGAATTCCTGCTTGTTAAGCTTCCAGCCAAAATCAAAGCGTACCGGACCGATGACTGTGTTATAGCGCAGGCCAGCGCCGACCGCATAATGTAAATCACCGGGATCGAAGCCATCCCACTCCGGCCAGACGTTGCCAAAATCAAGGAACAGCGAGCCGGTGAACTTGCCAAACAAATTGCGTCGCCATTCAATACTACCTTCGATTATGCTGTTGCCGCCGACGGGTCGTATCGTTCCCGTGCTGTCATCCCTTACCAGCGGCCCGAGCAACTGACGTCCCCAGCCACGCACCGAGTAGTTACCGCCCGCATAGAATCGTTCCGCCAGAGGCGTCTCGGTGCTGCCACGAATCGGCTTCATTGTACCGATTGCAAGCCGGGCAGCAATGACAGATTTTTTGCTCTTCGTTTGCCGGTAGATACGGTGCTCAGTGAAAAGCTTGATGTATTTGGATGGCGTCCTGAGAAATCTGCCCGACTCCTCGATATATCCAGATGAAACACCGCCGCGAGTTGGAGTAAACAATTGGTCTGAGGTATCACGCCTGAGTCCAAGACGTATGATCGACTTGCTATCTACGCCGACCGCTCCGGGTGAGACCTCGCCCTTTGCTTCAACAGTATCCCGCGCTACAAGGGCTGAGACAAAGACGTTGGTATTGGAGGTCAATCTGCGGTTCAACGTTGTTTCCGCACCGATACGACGGCGTTCAAAGCTGGTCTCATCCTCCCATTTGAAGAATGGCCGTACGATGAGATCGTTGCGATTGGAAAGGAAGTATGGCTGGCTTATTTGAACATCCACCTCGAGAGGCAAAAGAGCCGTTGAGTGCTTGGCGCCCATGCGCAGGATGCGCGCGCCGCCGAGAAAATTCCGGTGGCGCCATTGCGCAAAACCACGGAACTTTTCTTCCGAACCATAGCCAAGTCCGAGCTTCAACGTGCGCAGGGAAGCTTCGCGAACGCGCACTTCAATGGGAATGTGCTGCGGGCGCTCGTCGAGGTTGGACGCCTGTAAGCTGACAAACTGAAACAGCTCGAGACGGTACACCTGACTTTGCGCGTTGATCAGCTTGTTTTGCTGAAAAACGTCGCCGGATGAAAAACCCAGTCCGCGCCGGATCGCTTTCGACGAGATGTGCTTATTGCCGACATAACGAATCTCGCCAAATTCACAGAATCTGCCGGGGTCCAGCAGCCACTCAAGCGTGACAGTGTGCTGCTCTTTCGCAAATCGTGGGCGCACACGTGCTTCGATGTAGGGATGGCCCCGGTTGGCAAAATAGTCCACGATTGCCTGATAATCTTGCTTCAGTTCTTCTTCCTGGTAGCGTTTGCCGGGTTTGAGCTTGATGATCCTCTCGACGTTTTCTGCAGTAATATCCCGGGCAGAATCTTGAAATGAAACGTGCACATCATCGACTGTCGTCGGCTCACCTTCTTCGATGAAAACAACAATGTTGACTTCATCGCCCTTCTTGTTGTAATTGAGCTCATAGTCCTGCACTTTTGCCTCGAGGAAGCCTTCCTGCTGATAGAGCCGCTCGATGCGCAGCAGGTCCATCAGGAATGTATCTTCATCATAGTAGTAGGACTCGAGCCATGGCATGAAAAAGCGATACCAGGGGTTGGCTTGCGTCACGATGGCTGCTTCCAGTTTGCCCGAAGAAAGCCGTTCATTGCCTTTGAATGCAATATCCTCAACCCGGACGCTCTGTGCAAATGCAAGAGCAGGCAGGAGGAGCAGCATGAAGATGAGCAGAAAGTAATTAGCTTTATGTCTATGCAAAGGCTATTCTAATCTGATTGCGAGTACGTGAAATCCGTCACGGTTAAATGTCACCACGAAAGAAAAAGTTCACTTTTTGAACATTATGAAAAGTTTAAGCAAATCGCGACAAATGATCAAGACATATCACCTGTGGCGATTTTTCGCCAATTTATACAAATTGCTGTATCTTAAAAAGATAAGTGCAAGAAAGGGAGGAAACGAATGACCGTCGTTATCAAAATACTCGGCAGCCTCTGGGCTGCGGTCGGGCTCGCCAATCTCTTGCTTCTGACAAGACAGGATGTCGCCACCACCTACATCATCAACGGACCGGGGTTTAACGCACCCTTTTTCCTGACCTGCAGTGCAGTTCTGCTGGTGATGGTTTCCTTGTCTGGCTACCGGCAAAAGTCTGCAAAAAGACCGGCAGCCGATGCGGGCGGCAATGGTTACGATTCGCAAATTGAAGCCCGACTCCTGGAAATCAAGAGCCTGCGCGCAAAAGGATTGCTGAGCACCAAAGAATACAAGATCAAACGCGAGCAGATAATCAAGGAAATATAGCAGGGCACTCGCATCAACAAACAGCGATTAGTCGCAAAATTCATATCTTTTTTCCGCTTGACAATATAGCGTCTATTGTTTATATTTCTCGCCAATATCTTGTTACCTGTTCTTAACTTCTTGTCCGAGAATCTCAATTCCCCCAGATATCCCGAACATGGCAGGCTATTTCGAAGATACAATGACGTATGGGAATAAGACGGTTGTTTAGTTGTAGCGGAATTGGGAGCACCCATGCACGCGGCACAGACCTCGCGCCCTCGCACCTTCACCGAGCTATTCATCTCCGGCTGCACCCAACATTTCATTTTTTCGCTTATGCACTCCTTCTGATTTTTGTGCTGCCCCTGCGCTCCCCGGCTCAGGAGGACTCGAGCAGCAGAATTGAACGGCTGCGCGGCGGCGTCATCGGTTTAAATCTAAAATGGTCTGGAGAGATTTTTTCCGCGGGTCTGGGTTCCCGTGCTGATGCTATGGGGGGAAGCATCAGCACGCTCTTCCCTGACCCGGAATCCATAGCCTCCAATCCGGCCGGTCTGGCCTTTGCACGCGGTCTGCGCGTCACGCTCGATTGGTCCCCGCCTATCACCATGGACCCGACGGTTCTGGCGATACCGTTTGGCATCAGCAACATCGAGAGTGAGATCAACCAATCGTTACGCCAAACAGCAAATGATAACGCGCCGCCCGATGTCACCGCCGATGACATCGTGCAAGATGCGCGCGTCAACAGCTCGCTGGATATGCGCGGCGGCCTGAAAGGCGGTGCGGTGCTCTATGGCAACCCCGTATTTTCCGTTGCAGCCTCGTTTCATCAGCCCTCCCGTTTTGAGGCGCAGTTGACCATGTCAGGTATGGAGTTTCTCGCTGCTGCGCTCGATGACAACGGGGATGAGACCCAACGCATCTTCGGTACGGTCAACGGTAATCTCAACGTCAACCTGAATATCGAAAACTCCAGCATCGGAGTTGCCACCCGCATTCTGCCAAATCTGGCGATTGGCGCTGTCTATGACAATCTCAATGGCGAGATGAATTTCGAGGGCACCTTTTTGCCGGAAGGCATCATCCGCAGCGCCGGCGGAGACTCACGCGCGTTTAACGATCCTGCGCGCGTTCAGTATGACAGCTTGTTTGCGACGGCTCGTGGAGATTGGGAGGGCCGGGCGGAAAGGATACGCCTCGGTTTGGGTTACCATCCGACCCGGCACATCAGTCTCGATGCAACATTCAGCAGCTCGTTTGCCATCACCCTCTCCGGGCCCTTTTCCATGGTGCACAACAGCATTCGCGCGCTCAACCTGGGCGCGGAAGGCGACGAAGAAGTCTTCGACGTGGATAAGCTGGTCGAGGACAATCTCACCAAAACAGAGAAAAAGATCACACAGGTGCCGGGCGTCAGGCTCGAGGGTGCGGGTCAATTCTCTGCCGGGTTCTCGGCGCATTGGCAGAACTATGTCGCCTCATTTGTCTATTCAAGATATTTTGACAACCTTGGCTATCAATTGACCTATCAGCAATTCGATAGCCTCGGCCAAGAGATAGAAGAAGGAGAGATACATCAGGGACTCAGGCTGGAAAATGCATTTCGACTGGGCATTGGCGTAGAACAGCTCACCCTGGGGCTCGGCGTCTTGCTTGGTGAATCCTTTAAAACAACACTCGAAGACGGCGAGCTGGAAATTTCGGAGCCAGACCGGGTTTTCTTTCCGTTCTTTTCCCTGGGCGGCGGGGTGAGACTCAGCACGCACTTCCATCTGGACTATGTGGTGAGTCTGTACAATTCTTCATTCTTCCGGTTCTCGACAACTTATCGTCTTTAGCTTGTTGAATTACCTAAAACAAAGAGTTCTTAAAACGCAATGGCATTGCATTTTAAGCAATTAGTCCAAAGCCTGATCCTCGCTTTCGCTGTCGGGCTTTTCTTTTTTGAGAATATGGCGCAAGCTCAGCTCCGGCAACCGGACCAGCTTCACAGGCTGGCGATCAAAACCGGCAAGGTCAACGCCGGTCTGCTGCAAAGCAAGGCTAACCTGGATGCAGAAATCGTTCTGACGCAAGTGCATGACGGCATGTTTCTGGATGGCGATGAAGACGATGCCGAGCAGGTCGCCTGGGAACCGGCGGACCTCAGGTGCGGCCTGCGCTACGGCGTCAAACCTGGCAATCGCGACCTGGAAAACAACTACCCCCAAACTGCAACTGTGACCGGCACGGGATCATTCATGTTAAAACCGTTTCAGGAAGGGATGCGAACCGGCGTCTACTATTGTATTCTGGTCGCGGAAGATGACCCCGGTAAAACCTCCGTTGAATTCAAGGTGATCGTCGAAGCCAGCTCGGCTGCCCGCGCTATCAGCCCCCTGGGCAATATCCGCTTGCAACAGGGCGCGCCTCTGTTTCAGTGGGACGCTGTCGATGGCGTGCCCTACTATCTGGTGCTGCTCTCCGAGGGGCAGGTCTCACTCGAACGCAATGAAGATGGCGAGATCGAGGGCATCGCCGGGTTGAATCTGATCTGGCTGGGCATAACCTCGGAATCTTTTCTCAAGTATGGCGACCCGGACCCGAGCGGCAATTTTGCCAACGCACATATCCCGCCGCTGTTGCAGGATGTTCAATACAACTGGATAGTGCTGAACGGCTACAGCCCAAACCCGGACTTTGTTTCCAGCAAAGTGACGCCGGTGGCTCCCTCTGCCTTTACCGTCACGCGGCCAACCCTTGCAAGCGCCCCTACCCTGACACAGCCGGCCAATGAGACGACCTTGTCGGGCCAGGAAATCGTATTTAGCTGGAGCGAAGTTCCTGAGGCCACACGCTATCGTCTCTTCATATTTGAAACCGCCGAATTCTCCGGAAATACCATCAAGTATCCTTTGTGGGGCCAAATAACCAGCGACAACCAGGTTCGCATAGATGCTGCAAACCTGTTGATCAAAGCAGACTACGCCTGGCGCGTCATTGCGGAAAATGCAACCGGTATTTCAAACAGTGAGCGCCGAACGTTTCAATATGATGGCCCGGCCGGATGGGTTCGGTTTTCGGCCAGCTCGCAA
>CAZVSL010000180.1:0-6888 GCA_964629935.1 uncultured Calditrichaceae bacterium
CCGAGAAGCTGCTGATTCTTGCGGCCCATTCTCAGGATGATATCAAGGTTTTTATCAATTCGCAAGGTGGCCACGTTGAATCCGGCGATACCATTTTTGACATGATCCGGTTCTGCGGCGCGCCGGTCAAAGTAGTGGGTACAGGTTGGGTTGCAAGCGCCGGCGCATTGATCTATGCAGCGCCGCCGGTTGAGAACCGAATTTGCCTGCCCAACACGCGCTTTATGATTCATCAGCCGCTCGGTGGTATGAGCGGAAGTGCAACCGATGTTGCCATCGAAGCCAAGGAAATCGTCAAAATGCGTGCGCGTCTGAACCAGATATTTGCAGACCAGACCGGTCAACCGGTCGAAAAGGTCGCCAAGGATTCCGACCGCAACTACTGGATGTCTGCCGAAGAAGCAATAAAGTACGGGTTGGTCGGACGCGTCGCCAAAACCATAAAAGACATTTGAAAATAGAAAAGCCTTCGCTGAGCGAGATGGGTAAATTTGTTTGGCACTGCCTGGTGGTAACATTGGTCTTCGCAAGCTGTGCGGGTCAATCAAGGAAAGATGCGATGCGGCAAACGTTGCAGGCTTATCTGCAAGCAATAAACGATCACGACATCGAGACGGCGTTGTCTTACCTGTCTGATGACTTTACCCTGGTGTTCACAGAATCCGGCCTGACGATGGGCAAGGAGCAGATGGCCGATGTGCTTGGCTGGGACTCCGGCGCCAATGGTAACGTGACCTATGATGAGCTGCAGGTCTCAGACAACACCATTTCCAGCGTCTTCACAGAGCAAAACGATTTTCTAAAGCTCATCGGCATACGCGAAATGAAGGCCAGAGTGAGTTTCGAAATCAAGGATGGCCTCATACGCCAACAACATTATGAGGCGTTGCCAAATCAGCCGTCTTTCATGGAGAAAATGCAACCGGCCGTGGATTGGGCCGCCAGGCACCGCAAAAAGGTGCTCGATGAAATTTACCCCGGCGGCCAATTGCAATTCAATCAGAAGATGGCGAAACGCTGGGTCGCCTTGCTGCGGCAGTGGCGTGATGCAACTGACGCCGGATTATAAGCCAACGCACATACCCGGAATTCAGTCTCCAAATTCATCATTATAGTCCGCCAACGATGCCGTAACCACTTCGAGCGCGTGGGCACAGTCATAAACCTGCTCGATCGCTACGTTGCTCTGCCGGCCAATCACGGTTTTGTAGGTGCTGAAATAGTGGCGCAATCGTTCCACTAAAATCGATGGCAGGTCGGTCAGGTCCTTAGCATGCCCCCAAATATTGTCATTCTCCAACACCGCGACAATCTTGTCATCGGATTCATCCGCATCCACCATTTGCAGGCCGCCAACGACTCTTGCCCGCAAGATAATCTCGCCCCGATTGATCGGGCGTTCGCTGATGACGCAAATATCAAGCGGATCGCCATCCCCGATTTTGGCCTTCGGCGATAGCTTTGCCACGCGCGCGCCACAAAATGTGCGCGGGATAAATCCGTAGAGCGTGGGCGGCTGCGCTGAGGTCCGCTGCGGCCGGTCCACACGCATGTAGCCTGTTATCTTATCTACTTCATATTTCACAGAATCGAACGGTGTGATTTCGATGTAGGCATTGACCAGGCCGGGAACGTCATCGCCCGGCTCCAGACCGTGCCAGGGATGCGGCCGCCAGCGATAGAAAGGCTTGGGGAAGGCCATGTTTTCTCCTCAAATTATTTGTACTCAACAATATGCAAAACTGGCTCGACTAATTCAAGCATCGCTTTGTCCTTGCAAAGCCTGAGCAAACATGTTACATTATCAGGTCATAACATGCACCAAAAGGAAAAAACATGCCAGGATTTCCGGATTTTGCCGAACGTGTGACACAAATCACCGGCTCTGTCTTTGAAAAATATCGCGCGAAAATCACAGAGCAGGGTCAAAACCTGGTTCGTTTGCACATCGGTGATACCTATCTGCCCGTGCGCTATGCGCTGCCCATCGATGCTGAGGTCCCCATAACCCACCCGGATTACAATCGTTATTGCAACACGTTTGGCATTGAAGCGCTGCGCACGGTTTTGGCGGAGAAGTTGGCTTCCGACAACAACCTGCCGGTGAATGCGGACAACATTCTCATTACCTGCGGTACCACCAATGCGTTGAGCGTGAGCATGATGGCCCTGATCGAACCCGGCGACGAAGTTATCATCCTGACGCCGGCCTGGCCGTTCTTCTTCGGTATGGTGAAGCTCGCAGGCGGGCAGGTAGTAGAAGCGCCCCTTTACACACGCTTGTTCGACGAGCCAGGTCTGGACATCGCGGCTTATCTGCAGCAATTTGTGTCGCCGCGTACCGCAGCGATTTACATCAATACACCCAACAATCCCAGCGGTAAAGTGATGACGCGGGAGCAAATAAGCCAGGTCGCTGAGGTTGCGCGTAAGCACGACCTGTGGGTGATTTCCGATGAGGCATACGACGGCCTCACCTTTGATGGCCGGCCGCACGTTTCCATCGCGAGCATTGCGGGCATGTTTGAACGTACCCTCACAATGTTCACTTTTTCGAAGAGCTTTATGTTTGCCGGTTTGCGCCTGGGTTATGCTGTCGCCAACGAAGGCGCCATCAGGCAGCTCAATAAGATGATGGTGCACCAGTTGTACAGTCCGTCGACCATCGCGCAGCAAATGATGGTTGAACCGGTGAAGACGCGAGCGCAATGGTTGCCGCCTGTCCGGCAGCATTATCAGGACTTGCGGGATCGTTTTGTCGCAGACCTCGATATCGATTTTCCGCAGCCGGAGGGCACGTACTTCATCTTTTTTCCCGTCGATAAGTATCTTGGCAAGCGCGATTATTGGGAGTTGATTGAAACTTGCCTGGACAGCGGCGTGTCAGTGGCCCCCGGCGATAGCTTTGGCCGGGATTTTGGGCGCTATATTCGCCTGTGTTTTACCGGTGAACCCCCGGAACGGCTATCTGTGGGTATCGAACGGCTGAACGCGATTTTTGCAGCGTGATTTTGCTCATGCCGGTCAACCGGTTTCGGATGTCAAGAATAGGACGTTACATCGAATATTTCGAGTCAGGAGATATCCATGCTCAAAGTAGGGTTTTATCAATTTCGGCCGCGATTTGGCCAGCGAGAAAAAAACTTGCATAAAATCGTCACAGCGCTGGATGAAGTGCAGGCAGATTTGATGGTTTTGCCAGAGCTGCCGTTTACCGGCTACTATTTCAGGGACCGGGCAGAAACGTTGGCGCTGGCTCAGGATCCGCGGCAATCTGCCACGGTTGAAGCGTTGCTGGAGTTGTGTCGCCGCAAAAACTTCTATCTTGTGACGGGCTTTGCCGAGAAGCAGGAGCAGAAAGTATTCAACAGCGCCTTGCTGCTTGGCCCGGAAGGTTTGCTGCACACCTACCGCAAACTCCATCTGTTTAATAATGAAAAGAACTGGTTCGATGCCGGCGATACGCCGCTGGCTGTGCAAGAGGTGCGGGGCGTAAAGATCGGCATCATGGTTTGTTTCGATTGGATTTTTCCGGAGGTGGCGCGCACACTTGCTGTGCAGGGTGCGCAGGTTATTTGTCATCCATCGAATCTTGTGCTCGACTATTGCCAGCAGACCATGCTATCGCGATGCCTGGAGAACGCCGTGTTTGCGGTCACTGCTAATCGCTATGGCTCAGATAAACGTCCGCACGGCGAGCTGCGCTTTACGGGCAAGAGCCAGATTGTCGCCCCGAAAGGTGAGTTGCTGCACCGGGCGCCTTCGCAGCGAGATGCTTTGTACGTCACAAGCATCGATCCTTCACGTGCTCTCGACAAAAACATCACTGCGCTCAACCACCAGATCGATGACCGCCGGCCAGAGTTTTATGCCCCTCTCTACGCTGGTTGAGCAATTTCTATTTGCGTCGATACAAGAGATGATACCGGAACCGGATTGAGTGCAGAAACCTGAAAGAATATTCCTGACGTGAACCTCGTTCTTGCTGTGCACTTGGCTGCTACGTTTTATATGATTGGGCTGATTTGGTTTGTGCAACTCGTGCACTATCCTTTGCTGGCTCAGATCAGCCGTTATCGCGCGGGCGCCTATACGCAGACGAATATGCGACTCGCCACCTGGATTTTTGCACCGGCTATGATTTTGGAGCTGGCCACGGCTATTGTGTTAGCATGGCGCCCCACGCCGTCTTTTCCACCCGCCCTCGCCTGGGTCGGGCTTTCCTTGATCGCCATTATCTGGTTCTCCACTGCCTTTCTGCAAGCACCCAAACATGAAATACTGGCCGTGACCTATGTCGAAGGCACGCACCGCGCGCTTGTCCGGTCCAATTGGGTGCGAACGATTGCGTGGAGTGTGCGGGGAGTGATGTTGCTGTATTGGGTTGTGGGTTGAAGCGAACAGGAAGGAAATCGTACTGGCCTTGATTATTCACAAACTGGCATTTTACGCTCAAAATCGAAGTTCTGAGTTTTAGAGAATAGGGGTCGGTGTTCACGCTTCAGCGTGTCGTGACAGCCTAAAGGGGGGTGTGAATAAATGACTCGGCATTCTATTATGGTACCAGGCCTGGCTACTAAAAAAAGCGAAGACTTTTCGAAGTTCGCCAGTTGTTTTCACACCCCCTAAAGGCTGAACACCCAACGTATTAACCTTCTGTTGCATGAATAATCCAGGATAGGTTTTTCTTAGCCGGCCCTGTTCTCCAAAGCCTCAACCACTGCAGCACCGATACTATCTCCCCACACGTTCACGGTTGTGCGGAACCGGTCCAGCAGCCAGTCGATGGCCAGCAGCAGACCGATACCTTCGATGGGCAGGCCGACGGCCTTGAGCACGATCACCATTGTTACCAGGCCTGCCTCCGGGATGCCGGCCGCGCCGATGGCAGCAAGGGTGGCGGTCACAAAAATGACGCCTTGCATCACCGGACTGAGCTCGATGCCGTAAACTTGTGCGATGAAGATGGCGGCCACGGCTTCATAGAGCGCCGTGCCATCCATGTTGATGGTGGCGCCCAACGGTAGAACGAAACTCGCGGTGCGGTTTGATACGCCATTTTCTTCTTCAACGCCTTGCAATGTAAGCGGCAACGTGGCTGAGCTGGAGGCCGTTGACACCGCGTTCAACAGGGCTGCTGCTACGCCCTTGACATACGCAAACGGGCGGCGTTTTCCGATGAGCCAAAGCGCCAGCGGCAGAATGATGAATCCATGCACGGCCAGACCCAGCATCACAGACAGGCTATATTTGCCAAGCGCCATCAGCTCCGGTAGAAATCCGGTGAAACCGCCCGCCTCGCCAATGCGTGCGGCGATCAGACCAAAGATGCCCAAAGGCGTAATGATCATGACCCAGTGAATCAGTTGCATGACAGCATCATTGAGGGTTGAGATGACAGCGATAGTCGAGCTGGCGCGGTCGTCCAGCACGGTGAGTGCGGCGCCAAATAAAAGCGAAAAAACGATGAGAGGCAGAATTTCCATATTAGCCATGGCCGCAAAGATGTTGCGTGGGACCATGCCCTGACTGCCATCGTCCTGACTGCCGACCAGAACCTCCTCGAGTGTGCTGCCGAGGCCGCCCTCCTGTTTGCCGCGTAGCTCCGGCGAGACAGGCAACGCGATCTCAATGCCCGTGCCTGAATCTGTGACTTCCGGTTCTTTGGAAATGAGCTGGCCATCTTCACGCCGGAACGGCAGGCGTGTGCCATCCTCCGAGGTTACATAAAAACGGTCAGCGGCCTGACGACTTTCCCATAGCTTGACCGTCACCGAAGTGTCGGTCATCGATTCGATCATGCCTTGTACATTCTGGTCGAGCAAGACAATCTTGTATTTTTCGCTGTAGCCACCTTTGTCCAGGACAGCATCCGGGAAAACAACTGTCCGATTTTGGCTGCCGCGAACCCTGTAGTTCCAATTTTCATGCGTTTCACCGGGCGATATGCCTTTGCCGGGCTGAATGAGGTTGACCATAAACAATCCGATGGTGACGGAGACAGCCGTGGTCGCCATATAGTAAAAGATGGTCCGGCGCCCTAATGAACCCAGCTCGCGAATGTGGCCGAGCCCGGTGATGCCCATGATCATTGAAAAGATCACCAGGGGCACAACCAACATCATGAGCGCGTTCAAAAACGCCTCGCCAATTATAGATACCTTGACAGCAAAGCCCGGAAACCATCCACCGACCACAACGCCGACCACGATAGCCAGGACAATGCGAGACAACAGGCGCGATCTGTCTTGCTGGTTAGAATTGTTGGATGATTCGGTGTTTTTGGGCATGGTCATGAATCGGTAGTTGTGACACCAATGTAACCAAACTACGGGTTGAGGTTGTAATGATCAAGCAAAACGAATACCAACTTAGGGACCTTCTGTATCAACAGGCTTTGGTGGATTCGAGAGAAAAGCAACAATACAGAACTGGCCTATTAGTGACAAGATCGTCAAGCCAAGCACACTTAAAAAAACGAGTTTGAAAGCAGGCGTTAGTGTTATGTGGGAGAGAAACTCCTCGCCGTCACTTTTTGTGTCGGCCGTGTCGGCCATTTCTTATATCACCCTTGTAGATATGAGTGACTTTATGGCCATCGACCCAACTTCCTGACTTGTACCTTTTTTCTTTTGTAGCCCCGAAACGCAAGAGAAAAATGATTCGCAGACTTTTGATGAGGCTCAATGTCGCATACACGGCCCATCAGTTTTCTGACGCCCATCAGAAAATCGATACGTCACAGCGATCATTGGACATCTTAAGTTTAATTAAAACAATGACTCTGATCTCTGGCATGGAGATTGAGTTGGCCAGGCTTTATGAAAGCTTCAGAGATACCTGATCTTACCTTTTCAAGTGAGGAAATCATGAAAACGATCCTGAGAA
>CAZVSL010000180.1:6898-10924 GCA_964629935.1 uncultured Calditrichaceae bacterium
GCCACGGTTTTCATAGCGAGCCTGTATGCCGCAATAAACTTCAGTTGTGCGCATGACAGCACGCCTTTGGATACACAATCATCGGAGTATGCTGTCACGGAGATCAGAAACATCATCTGGAAGCTGTCGGCCGCGGAGCAGAATGGCCGGACGATTGATATTCCCCGGCTCTCGCCGTTTCATCTGATTTTCCGTGATACGACATTTTTGGGCGACGATGGCTGCAATTCTTACGGCGCAGACTTTGTCGCCAGAAACGATACCATCTTCCCGAGCAATCTCGTGCAGACATTGAAACTATGCAACATCGCAACAGTGTCGCTCGAACATCTGGCCGCACCATTTCGGTTGCTGATTTTGCAAGGCAAGCTGCGCATCCTGACCAGCGATGGCGTTTACACCTACACCAGCGAAGTCACAGATGCCGTCGCAGATAGCGTGCTGGTGGAAAAACAGTGGGCGATGACCAACTCAACCGACCCGGATTTCTCCGAAATTCAAGCGCAGGAGCTGCGTCCTGTGCTTACTTTTACCGCAAACAAAATGTTTGAAGTGAGGTGGCTGTGTGTGCCTGAGAACATCTTTGGCTGCAATGCAATTCGTGGCATCTTTGGCACAGGGCCTGGCGGCATGATTCGTCTCTACGAGGGCGGCAGTGAAGTTTCCGGCGTGCAAGGGTACGATTTGATGCAGAGACTGTTAGGCGCAACCAGCTATGTTGCCGGTGCGGATAGTCTTGTGCTGCGTAACAAGGCCGCCGATATGCGGTATGAATTCAGCAATTTTGATCAGTAATATCTTTTGTGTTTTGGCAAAAGGCCTCCACGCAGAGCCGCGAAGGCGCAAAGTTATCGCAAAGAAAATGCTGTGGCAAAAACAAAAGGAATCATGTTAGAACCTTTTGCCTGTTCTTTTGCTTCTCTGCGCCTTTGCCTGCGCTTTTTTTAGTATTTTGTTGAGATTTTGATCAGTATTTATACATTGGTGTTACATCTTCCAAATCTACAATTTATGCAAGGCAGCCTTGTGCAGTTCTTTTCAGCTACAAGATTCCCATAACAATTTTCGCTACGATTGCTGTGCGTCACGTGGCCTACCATATCATTGAGTGATGCCGCTCTATCCTGCTTGCAACAAAACACCGAACTGCCTTCAAGATAGCCGCGGACGGCATGCTATGCTTATCGTTTTTTGCAAAGAATGAAACGAATGAGAAGCAATATAGCCACCCTGCGGCTGTACCGCGCTGGGAAAATGTAAATGAATCGTCTACTTCTACAGTATAAGAGCCGGCCGGTTTGTGAGAACGAAGAAACTGGCGCTGCTGCGATAGTTGGTCAGCCCAACCCGATGAACCACCACATGGCCCACAAAAAGAGCTGCATTTGGTTAAAATGGTTGCTTTTTGATTAGCGATCTTCTTCATTAAAAGAACGTCACCCAAAACAAAACGGAGGGAAACATGCAACAACTAAACAAATTCTCAGGCATGGCGCATTGGCTGCCGAGATTGTCACTGGCTGCTATTTTCCTGTTTCACGGTCTTGGGAAATTTCCGGCGGCGCAGGGTATGGCAAACATGATGGGAATGCCGGTTGCGCTGGTCTATTTGTTGGCCCTGATGGAAGTCGCGGGCGGTGTGCTTATACTCTGGGGCGGCGCCGGCCCCGATTGGGCAACCAGAATTGCCGGACTAATATTCTCAGTCATCATGTTAGGTGCGATCTTTATGGTCCATCTCCCGCATGGCTGGAACTCCATCAATATGGGAGGCGGCAATGAAGGTAAGGGAATGGAGTTTCAGGTGCTTATCCTTGCTGTGTCTTTGATGTATGCGTTTAAAGGTAAGGGTATCAATCAGGAGACGGGGACAGAAAGTGTAGTTTAATATCCCGTCTTTTTCGACATGACTTCGTTGTGGCCGGCGGCGAGCCAACTTATTTGACATCTCAGGGATTGTTGCGGCCTGGGAGCAAGGCCTGAGTGCCGTGCAGGCAGTGCATCACCAGACGGGCAACCATGTCATCGAAGTCAGTGGCCAGGAGGCCACTGACTTCTGTTATGGCATTGCCACGCACTAAAGAGCCCGTGAGGCACAAGTCATGGTACTCGTGAAGCAATACTGTTACAACTGTCGTAGTGCTCACAACTTAATCTCACCGCATCACCAGAGAGTCTCCCGGACGACGTGCTGGCGCATACGGGCGGGTAGCCGGTCGTAGACGATATCACGGTTGTCATGGTGGAAGCTTTGGCATAGCATTGATTCGCGCCGCTAGTACCAGCCGTTTGCGCGCAAGTAATCATCATCAAATCCAAAATAGTGGGCCAGCTCGTGCAGCAACGTTATCCGAATTTGCTCCCGCAGCTCGGCCGCTTTGGGATACATCCGTACAAGCGCTCGACGAAAAATGTAGATTTGGTCCGGCAAATAGGGGGCCATGTCGTGTGAACGTTCCGGCAACGGCACCCCGACATAGAGTCCCAGCAGCTCCTCTGCACGTTTGTCCATGTCCTGCAGCATCCAGTCATCAGGGTCATCCTGGATGATGATCTCAAGATTGCGAAGCGCTTTGCGCAGGGTCTTTGGCAGGGCGGCAACAGCCTGGTCTACCAATTCACCAAAGTCAATTTGCTCTTTTCGTCTATTCCGGTTTGGCGTCATAGTGATAAGTTTGGTATGTGTTGTCCGTTTGTATTATTGCTTTTTTGGCAAAAAGAATCAAGACAATAACACAATAAATACACTACCGAATCACAACGGGTTGATCCGGCCGTGACCGGCGTTTTGCCGCCCCTGCCATCATATTCTTGCGCCAAAAGGAGCTGATTCAAGCGCACCCGCCTCCGTATGTGTGCGCCTTCGAGATAGCTCCTGGAATCCCTGTATTTTTCAAGAATAAGAATATTCAGGACGATCTTTGCAATTAAGAGAAAATGTGTCTCCGTTGTTTTTCGACGTGTTTTTTGTAAATATCGCCAGAACAGTGAGTTAGCAATTTCTGACCAGCATCTTTTTTCTGGCATCCTTTTTGTCTCCGGGATAGTTGATGTTTTGTCTAATTAATCACCAACTATCAGGGTGATGCGATGCCTAAAACTGCTTCACGTTACAAATCCACCGTTGTTCTAAGAAGGAGTCATCTGGACTCGCTTCTTGAGGTTCTGCAGAAGAAAGGTTATCAGACGGTGGCGCCGGTGGTTCGGGATGGCGTCATCGTATATGACCAGGTCACCTGCACCTCGGATATGCCGCATGGCAAGACCGATGAGCAGGAAGGCGGCCGTTACAGGCTGCACGACCGACAAGATGATGCATTATTTGGCTATGTAGTTGGGCCGCACTCGTGGAAGAGATTTTTGCATCCGCCCGTGTTGCGGCTCTGGCAAGCCGAGCAAAATGGCAACGGCCTGCAATTCCATGCTGAGCAGAATAACATGCCACGCTATGCATTCATCGGGGTGCGCTCCTGTGAATTGCATGCTATTGTTGTCCAGGACAAGGTATTTCTGGAAAGCCAGTTCGTCGACCCGAATTATAAAGTCAGACGGGACGGTGCTTTCATCGTCGCGGTCAATTGTACTGAACCGGGGGAAACGTGTTTTTGCGCTTCCATGAATACCGGCCCGAAAGCAACCTCGGTTTTCGATCTCTGTTTGACTGAGGTGCTGGATGACGGCGACCATTATTTCCTGGTTGAAGTTGGCAGCCGGCAGGGTGCAGAGGTGATAAAGGAGGTGCCGCATGATGAAGTGAAACGCGAAGAGCGGGAAGTTGCAGAGCACGCCGTCAAGCAAGCCGCAGACCAGATGGGACGCCAGCTCGATACCGATGGTATCAAGGAGCTGCTGTTGGCAAATTATGAAAACGCCCATTGGGATGATGTGGCGGAGCGGTGTATGACCTGTGCTAACTGCACAATGGTCTGTCCCACCTGTTTTTGCACTACTGTTGAGGATGTGACTGACCTGACCGGCAAGAAAGCCGAACGCTGGCGCAAGTGGGATTCATGTTACACCAAAGAT
>CAZVSL010000181.1:0-7028 GCA_964629935.1 uncultured Calditrichaceae bacterium
ATTGCCACACTCGCCGCAGCCGAACTCAAAATACGGAAACTGCGGGCGGAGGCGGTCCGGTTCGACAAACTCGAGATGATTAGCATACACCTCGACCTCGCCATTCAAACCGTGATTGCGCAGAATCTTTTCAATATAGAAATCCAATCCATCACTCGCGATCCCGACCTCGATCTCTTTCGCACGGCAAAAGTCGACAAAAGCCTTGAAATATGGGTCCAGAGTTTGCGAATCGCAATAGGCGCTTAGCTCTGTCTTTGTCACACGCGTGATGCTGCATTCCTGCTCCAGACATTCCTTTGAGTTGATCTTGCCTTGCTTCCATTCGCGCACAATGTCAAAACAGCGGTCATCCGCGAACGTACGAAACAGAAAATTGCCGACATCATTCGCTGCTGTCGTGCCATCGAAATCACACAGTATTTTTGTAGAAATTGGTTGCATATCCATTCATAAGATGCAAAAAAATCGCCCACTCAGCAAGTGGGCGATTTTCTGGTCTGAAAGATTCATAAATTTGGCTTAATCCTACGGTAAGACTTCAACAAACATGGCCTTAGCGGGATAGTGCCCTGATATACGACTTTTTCAGCTAGCTCCGCTGTTGTTGAGCGGAGACTTGCGCGGCGCATTTTTGTGAATGAGTCGGGCTAACAAACGATTTGAATCCGTCGTTGCAGCTATTTGCGTTTCTCTTCAGCCACAGCCTGTGCCGCAGCCAGGCGGGCAATCGGTACACGGAACGGCGAACAGCTCACATAGTCCATGCCCACTCTGTGACAGAACTTTACCGAGTCTGCATCACCGCCGTGCTCACCGCAAATTCCGACCTTCAGGTCCGGTCTGCCTTTGCGACCACGCTCGACGCCGAGTTTTATCAACTGGCCCACGCCTTCCTGGTCGATGGTCTGAAATGGATCGTCTTTCAAGATGCCATTTTCGACGTAATCGAACAGAAAGCCGCCGGCATCGTCGCGCGAATAACCGAATGTCATCTGAGTCAGGTCATTGGTGCCGAATGAGAAGAATTCTGCGCTCTCGGCGATCTTGTCGGCGACAAGTGCCGCGCGTGGAATCTCGATCATCGTGCCAACCTGATACTTGATTTCAACACCCTTTTCGTTCTGCACATCCTTCGCCACACGCTCGATAATAGCCTGCTGGTTCTTGAATTCCATGTCCGTGCCTGTGAGCGGCACCATAATTTCGGGGAACACCTCGATGCCTTCAGCATAGCACTGTGCTGTTGCTTCGATGATGGCGCGCGCCTGCATCTCCGTGATCTCCGGATAGGTTACACCAAGGCGGCAGCCACGATGACCAAGCATCGGGTTAAACTCATGCAACGCCTCGACCTTCTGCTTTACCTCATCGACAGAGACATCAAGCCGTCTGGCCATCTCTTTTTGCGTCTCAGAATCATGCGGCACAAACTCATGCAGCGGTGGATCCAGCAACCTGATGGTGACCGGGCGTTCGCCCATTACCTTCAGAATCTCATAGAAATCCTCGCGTTGCATTGGCAGCAGTTTTTGCAGAGCTTGTTTGCGGCCAGCCTGATCGTCAGACATGATCATCTCACGCATGGCCCAGATACGCTCGCCAAAAAACATGTGTTCGGTGCGGCACAAGCCGATACCCTGAGCGCCGAACTGAATGGCTTTCCTGGAATCTTCAGGTGTGTCGGCATTGGTTCTGACTTTCAGCCGCCGAATTTCATCAGCCCAGGTCATGATTTTCTTATAATATTCATTGCGTTCCGGATCGATAGCTACCAGCGGCAGCTTGCCTTCATAAACCAGGCCCTTGGTGCCATTTAACGTGATCCAATCGCCTTCCTTCAAGGTTGTTTCACCAAAGTTTGCCGTCTTCTTGGCAAAATTGATGCTGAGGTCGCCGCAACCGACAATACAACATTTGCCCCAACCACGTGCGACCAGAGCCGCGTGACTGGTCATGCCTCCCTTGGATGTCAGGATAGCCTGGGCCGGCTTCATACCGTGCACATCCTCAGGGCTGGTTTCATCACGGACGAGGATGACCTTCTCGCCCTTCTTGCCCAGCTCCTCGGCGCGGTCGGCAGTGAACACAATCTGGCCGACGCCGCCGCCGGGTCCTGCGGGCAGGCCTTTGGCGATAGGCGTAATGTTCTTTTCTTCTTTGGGGTCAACCATTGGATGAAGCAGCTCATCGAGCTGTGAAGGTTTGACTCGAAGCACGGCCTCTTCGTTTGTGATTAAACCCTCGTCATGCATGTCTACGGCCATACGCATGGCAGCCACACCATTTCGTTTGCCGGTGCGCGTCTGCAACATCCACAGCCGACCATCTTCGATAGTAAACTCGACATCCTGCATGTCGCGGTAGTGCTTCTCAAGCGTATTGCGGATGTCTTCAAGCTGCTTGTAGGTTTCGGGCAGCATCTCTTCAAGAGATGGATATTGTTTGTTGCTTTCCTGCTTGGACTTTTTGTTGAGGGCAAATGGCGTCCGCGTACCGGCAACCACATCTTCGCCCTGGGCGTTGATGAGCCACTCACCATAGAAGTAGTTTTCTCCGGTAGCCGGGTCGCGCGTAAAAGCTACGCCAGTGGCTGACTTCTCGCTGGTATTGCCAAACACCATCGCCTGCACGTTGACAGCGGTGCCCCACTCTTCAGGAATGTTTTCTATCTTGCGATAAGAGATGGCGCGCTTGCCTTTCCAGGATTGAAAGACTGCTGAAATGCCGCCCCAGAGCTGCTCATAGGGGTCATCCGGAAATGGTTTGCCAAGCACCTCTTCAACTTTGGCTTTCATGCGTTCGGTCAAAGAACGCAGGTCTTCGGTGGTCAGGTCCGTATCGTTCTTGTAGCCCTTGTCATGCTTGACGCCTTCCAGCAAGCGGTCCAGTTGCATGCGTATTCCCTGCTCTTCCTTCGGCTCAATACCGGCGGCTTTTTCCATGACCACATCGCTGTACATGGTGATAAGCCTGCGATATGAATCCAGCACAAACCTTTCGTTGCTGGTCTGTTTTATAAGGCCGGGAATGGTCTTTGTAGTGAGGCCGGCATTCAGCACAGTTTCCATCATTCCGGGCATCGAAATACGGGCGCCGGAACGAACAGAAAACAGCAACGGATTGTCGGGGTCTGCAAACTTCCGGCCCATGATCGATTCGACCTCGTGGATGGCGTCCTCGACTTGCTTTTCCAGCTCGGCCGGATAGTTACGATTGTTCTGATAGTAATAGGTACAAACTTCTGTTGTGATCGTGAAGCCTGGCGGTACAGGCAATCCCAGGTTAGACATTTCGGCCAGATTGGCGCCCTTCCCCCCGAGGAGCTCCTTCATATCTGCACGGCCGTCTGCCTTACCTTCGCCATAATTGTAAACGTATTTATCTTGCATCCAAACTCATCTCCAGTGGTTTGAGTAATAAGTGGGCTTTTGGATAAATCTTTTATATCTAAGGAAGTTCGAGGTAAAATGCAAATGAAAAAATCGAAAAGAACTGGCCAGAATTCGCCATCACAAGAGTTTTCTGTCACGAGCCTCTTGTGAGGGCAAATCCCGGAATCACACACCAGGGAAGACGGGGCAGAGCCGCGCCAGTGGCAAGCTGCAGCGACTCGGTAATCAGGGAATTCTCTTCAATCCAGACTTATTCCCAGCGCGGTAAAGCCGCATGGGCCGATTTACTTCTTGTTCTTTGCATTTTATTGCAAAGAATGAGAAATAATAACATGAAGATGCGCTTCGTGCAAGGAAAGTCTCCGCTTCAACAACAGCGGAGCTGAATCCCGAAAGCTTTGGTCGAAAGCATTCGGGACAGTCTGTTAGGGACTTGACTCAAGACTAAATGGTTTGTGAATTTTTCAGGCTACCCGCGTGTGTGCAATTCAATAGCGAAGCCGCTATTTTGCCCTCTTCTTCTCAGCCGCAGACAGGATTGCACTGTAACTCTCACCATTCTGCAGAACTTCCAGCGCTTTGCGGATAGCGCGGTCGTGCTTGAAGGTCGATTCCATCTCTGCTTTCGAGCCCCAGAGTTTTGCCGAGATCTCTCTTTGCAGCTCCTGCTTGATGAAATCTTTGCTACGCTCAAATTCCTTGGCCTTTTGACTCATGACCGTTTCGCGGATGGCATTGACGGAACTTGAAATGGAGGCAAGATACTCACCGTCTTCTGCTATTTCCGAAATCCGCCTGATGGCAAGCTCCGCGTCGGAGGTATATTCAAAATCCTTCTCCACGAGAAATTGTTTGAATTCTGCAAGCATTTCCTCGGTGACCACGAACCCGCGCTCCAGCTCCGGGTGCTGGGCCGCATAGACTACGGCAAAATGGAAGGGCATCGTCTTGCGCAAGAGCTCCATTTCAAAACGGCTGGGATTCTCATCCTCAATCTCGATATCCGGCGCGATACCGTGCGCGTCATAAACTTCACGGCCATTTGATGTGTAGTATGGCTTGCCCTGTAGCTCTTCTTCTTCCGCCAATGTCCCGGGCTTTTTGTTTTCGCTGGTGCTGTTGGAATTACCGTTGCTCTCAGGGTTGTACAGAATCTCATCCGGTTCATCCAAATAACGCCGCGGGTCCTGAATCGAGCGGCCGCTTGGAACGAGATACTTCGCAGTTGTGATCTTCAATGCGGCTTCGCCGGTAATCGGAATTACCGTTTGCACCAGCCCTTTGCCAAATGTGTTTGAACCTATGATGACGCCACGGTCCAAATCCTGAACGGCGCCGGCAACGATTTCAGAAGCAGAGGCGCTATAGCCGTTCACCAGTACAACGAGCGGCAAGTCCTCCAGTATGGGCGAGCGCTGTGAAAAATATTTCTGCGCAGACCCGGGTGTTCTACCTTCTGTCGAGACGATAAGCTCACCCTTTTCTATGAAGTTCTCGGCTACGCTCACGGCAGCATCGAGCAAACCGCCGGGATTGGAGCGGAGATCGAGGATAAGCGCCTTGAGACCATCTTTCTTCAGGTCGCGAATCGCTTTTTCGATGTCCTTGCCGGCGTTGCGGGAAAAATGACTGAGCCGGATGAATCCGATGCCATCTTCAATAATGCCTGAATAAACCACATCCGTCACCACAATTTCAGCACGAATCAGGCGAAACTCAATGGGGATGTCTTCGCCCTCGCGCTCGATCTTCAGGAAAACTTCGCTGCCAATTTCGCCGCGCAGCATGGAGGCGACCTCTGAAATAGTCATACCCTCCGTGCTGACGCCGTCGACCTCGATAATACTGTCACCTTCGCGAATGCCCGCTTTAATGGCAGGTGTGCCATCAAAGGGCGGCTCCACCACAGTCGGCCATTCACCACGCAGTCCGATGCGCATGCCCAGGCCGCCATATTTGCCGGAGGACATGATCTGTAGTTCCTGATTGTCTTCTTTCTCGACCAGGACAGTGTACGGGTCCAAAGTTGAAAGCATGCCGTCGATACCGGCTTTCATGAACGCGCCGGGGTTGATTTCCTCGACATATTTTTTGGAAATTTCCTGGTACACGCGACCGAAAACTTCAATATTGCGCTGTACCTGATAGTAGTAATCGGGACCGACTGCCGAAGCCCCTCCGGTTAACCATCCGGTCAAACCTGCAACCAAAACGGCTGCAAAGATTAGCGTCGCAATTTTTCTATTCAGAGACATATCATACCTCCGGCTTTACAACTGAACTTGGAGTTATTTTCAAATATCGTATTGAAATCGCCGTTTGATTGTTGTCAGGACATTCTCATGAATGTGCCCGATGGATGTTGCGCCATCTATGACCACGAAGCGGTCCTTTTCCGCTGCCGAGCTTGCCAGCTCAAGATAGCCATCACGGACTCTCTGGTGGAACTCAAACGTCTCCTGTTCGAGGCGGTCCAGCTTACCCCCTGCCGCACGATTCCGTTCCAGAGCAACTTCAGGCTTCAGATCTATCAAAACCGTCAAATGTGGCCGTAATCCATAAGTTACAAATGTATTTAATTGTTTTATGAAATTCAAATCAATTTTGCGGCCATAACCCTGGTATGCCGTGGTCGAGTCGTAAAAACGGTCGCAAATAACCACATTGCCGGCTTCAAGTCTGGGTATGATCTCTTCGGAGACCATTTGCGTGCGCGCAGCCGAATAAAGCAGCAGCTCGGCCTGCGAAGACATGTTGTGATGTTTGTTATCAAGCACAATGGCTCTGATTTCCTCGGAAATGTGTGTACCACCGGGATCGCGCAGCAGCACCGCCGGAATATTGAGATCAAGCAACTTTTTGTATAGCAGATTAGCCTGCACTGACTTGCCGCAAAAGTCGATGCCTTCAAAATTGATTAGTTTGCCTGGCATTTATTTTCAACCGGTTTGGCGTCGGATTTTAGTTCATACTATCGTGAGCAAGGTACGTTATATAGCAACCAACAGTTTATGAATTTATAATTTATGAATTTGTTTTCCGTGTGAGCTGCTGGCATCCAGCAAAAATAGCGACATAAGATGAACTTTGCAAGGTGCGCTCGGAATTTACATGTCAATGATCTTCCACTTGCCGCTGCGGAAGCGTATGAAATTCACCGTAGATCGCACGATCTCATCACAAAGATGGACAAGCCACAGGGCGGCCAGGGAATAGTTCAGCACAAAAACGAGCAGCCAGTTTAGCCCCACTTCCAAAAAAACGACGCTGGCAATGGTCACCCACATCAGCCATTGCAGGTCGCCGACGCCTCTTAAATTGCCGATAAGCACGCCATCGAGCGCCTTTGGAATTTGCACGAGCGCAAAAATGATCATGACGGAAGCGCCAAGTTGCACAACATTGTCGTCGGAAGTGAACACGGCCACCAATGGTTCGGCGAGCAGGGACATAAACAGGAAGACCACGAGCGCAAATCCAAGCACAACCCAATTTGCGGCAAAAGCAGTGCGAAAGACGCCCTGGCGGTCGCGTGCGCCGGCAGTTTTGCCGACCAGCGTCATCGCTCCCAGTCCGAAGCCTAAATAAAACATGGAAAGAATCGCCTGGATGCGCAGAAAAACCTGATGCACG
>CAZVSL010000181.1:7038-10917 GCA_964629935.1 uncultured Calditrichaceae bacterium
CCAGCACCACGATGCCCAGTTGCGCAGCATAAGCAGAAACCACAAGCTGGCCGATAGCCCATACGAGCTGCTCCACTGTGGTCGGGATGCCGGTCTTGAACAACCGACGAAAGGTCCGCATATTCGGCGTCGTCAGCTCGCGGAAAGCCAGGAACAGGGAGAGCTTGCGGCTGCGCAGAATGTAGAGTGTTATCATAAAGCCAACCGTGTGAGCAATGCACATGGCGAGCGCAGCGCCCATGACTTCCAGGCGTGGGAAGCCCAGCAGACCGAAAATGAGCACCGGCGCCAGCACAAAATTGAGCGAAACAACAGACAAGTTGATCATCATGGCACAACGAGTTTCACCGGCGCCGCGGATGATCCCGAGTGCGACAAAGTTTGTCAGCACCACCGGCCCGAATTTGGCCACAGTCTTCAGGTAAATCTTGCCCGCCTGCCTCGCCGCCGTACCGCCTTCTCGTATCAATTGAAATATCAAATCTGCGCCAAAATACCACAAGATGGAGATGGCAATAGCCATGGCCGTACCCAGGATGAGCGCCTGGCCCATGATGTGGTTGGCCTCCCAGGTGTTGTTTTCCCCCAAATAACGATTGATGATAATGGAGCTGCCGACGATAAATGTCAGCAACAGGGTCAATACCACGACGATGATCTGCACCGCCATGCCGTGTCCGGCAAAGGCAGCGGCGCTGAGTTTGCCGATCAGGATTGCCTCGAACGTCCACATGAATGTGGAAGCCGAAAGATCGATGACGGCGGGCAGTGAAGTCTTTAGAACAGTTTTAAGTGGAGACTTATCGGGCAAGTTTATGCAAACGTCCTATTTGTCGATGTTGCTGTCATGATCGTTTCTGGTCTTGGTTGTATCATGGTAAACAACTGCCATTCCCTGCAGGTTGCTCCATCAGGTAAGCAGAAGCGCTTGAAGTCCACTCTGAAATCGAGAAATGGAAACTCCCGGCGCCTGTTTGGAAGCGCCTCAATCCGGCTCAAACAATATTATCACAAATTATGCAAGTTTGCGGTCTTTTGTATGAAATAATTCAGCATGGTATCTCCTGGCGGCCATCAACCGCCAGGAGCGATGCCCTCACTAATCGTAGTATTCCAGGCCAAGGTGATGAATGAGTTCTTCACCTTTCAGATATCGCAGGGTATTCTTGAGCTTCATCAACTGAATAAAGATGTCGTGCTCGGGATACAAGCCAGGAGCCACCTGCGGACTCTTGAAATAAAAAGACAGCCATTCCTGAATACCTTTCATACCACATCTTGCCGCCAGGTCTAAGAACAGCACCAGGTCAAGAACAATCGGAGCAGCCAAAATACTATCACGGCAGAGAAAATCGATCTTGATCTGCATCGGGTAACCCAACCAGCCAAAGATGTCAAGGTTATCCCAGCCTTCTTTATTATCGCCGCGCGGCGGATAATAATTGATGCGGACCTTGTGAAATATGTTGCCATACAAATCGGGATAGACTTCCGGTTGCAGAATATAATCAAGCACGCCGAGTTTGCTGACTTCTTTTGTCTTGAAGGATTCCGGGTCATCGAGCACTTCACCATCGCGGTTGCCGAGGATGTTGGTCGAGAACCAGCCGCTCAGGCCGAGATATCGTGCTTTCAATCCGGGGGCAATAATGGTTTTAATCAACGTCTGGCCGGTTTTAAAATCCTTACCACAGATAGGTACGCCTTTTTCCTTCGCAAATTCAACCAGAGCCGGGAAGTCTGCCGACAGATTGGGAGCGCCGTTGGCATAAGGCACACCTTCAGCGATGGCAGCATAGGCATAGAGCATGCTCGGTGCGATGGCCGGGTGATTTTCTTTCATGGCTTTCTCGAAAGATTCCATGTCTTTGAGAACATCGCTTTTCGGATCCAGGAAGATTTCTGTGCTGCCACACCAGACCATGGCCATCCGGTCCAGATTGTTTTCTTTCTTGAAATCACGAATGTCCTGCCGCAGTTGTTCGGCTAGTTCCCACTTGTTCGCTGCCGATTTTACATGGTTGCCATCGAGTTTTTTGACATAGTTTTTGTCGAATACCGCTTTCCACGGCTGTACGCGCTCAAGCTCAGGCTTGATTTCATCAAGCAGCGGGCGATCGAGTACACCTGCGCCTATCGCTGATTCATAACAATTGTCCTCGAAAATATCCCAGCCGCCAAAAACCAGGTCATCCAGCTCAGCGAGCGGCACAAACTCTTTGATTTTGGGTACGCGGTTTTCTGTGCGTTTGCCAAGACGAATGGTTCCCATCTGTGTTACAGAACCGATGGGTTTGGACAGTCCTTTGCGTACGGCTTCAACCCCGGCAACAAAAGTTGTAGCCACGGCTCCAAGACCCGGCAACAGCACGCCAAGCTTGCCTTTAGGCTCAGAGATGTTTATTTTTTCCTCTTGCAAGTTGTCTTCCTCCTTCATATTGTGTGTTCATTTGTTGAATGGATAAACCATCAAAACCTTTCCGAAGTGAGGATGGCAGGGTCCGGCGTCATTTTCAACCACTTATGTAAAAATGCGCCCTTGCCATCAGTCCCCCAGGAGCTCCTCCATCTCAGTTTGCGTGAGTTTTTCCCTCTTTATACCGTTCTCCTGCGTCCATACGTGGTAGATGCGCTGAACCGCAGTGATATTGGCGAAAATAGCGATGAGTAAAATAGCAAAAATCAAAGCGGCCATGTGTACGATTGCGCCAACTCCGACATAAACCACACGCTCCGGCCGCTGCATGATGCCGACTTTGCACTGAAAACCCAGGGCTTCGGCGCGGGCGCGAACATAGCTCACCATGATCGAGCCGCCGAGTGCAAATGACACAGCCACCGAAGTGATGAACATGTCCTCCTTGACGAAATAGAAGGCAAGACCAAAAAACATGATAACTTCGGAGTAACGGTCGAGCGTTGAGTCATAAAGAGCGCCAAATTTGGTCACCCGGTTAGACAGACGAGCCACCTTGCCATCGACAATATCGAAGGTGCCGGCGAGCAAAACGATGACCCCGGCAATTCGAAGATAACCGGTGGCGAACAGCACGGCAGCGCCAACTGTCAGGATAAAACCGATGGTGGTGAAGAAGTTTGGATTAAGCTCCAACCTAATGAAGAAGTCGATAACCGGCTGGATTAGTCGTAGATACCAATTTTTGATGCTATCCGGCAAAACAGTGATCTTAACCTTGAAGATATTGAATCCAGACAAGTCGTTCTCCTTAGCCTGACTTATTCATGAATTTGCCCCTTTTAGCCTGAATGCTGAGCCATCCGGCTAACCTCACAGAAAGCGGGGTTAGTTAATTTTGACACAGGTGGCAGAAACAGCAAAGTTGCAATGGTTTGGGAAATATGCAAGCAAGCTAGTCACTCTTCTTTCCACCAATAACCAGCACAAACTCGCCTTTGAGTTTGATTGCAGTGGCATTTTGAACAATCTCCTCAAGCGTGCCGCGTATGGTCTGCTCGAACTTCTTGGAAATTTCACGCACAACGGCTGCATTTCTGTTGCCAAGCATGGCGGCCAAATCCCGCAAGGTACGCACAACACGATACGGCGATTCATACAAGACGATGGTACGCGTTTCCTCTGCCAGCGCCTCGATCCGCTTTCTGCGTCCCTTTTTAGGCGGCAAGAAACCCTCGAACACAAACCGGTCTGTCGGCAAACCTGAAAGCAAAAGCGCCGGCACAAAAGCCGTGGCGCCCGGAGCAGTCTCCAGGCGGAGGTCGTTTTCAATACACGCCCGTACGAGTCTGTAGGCAGGATCCGAAATACCGGGCGTTCCTGCATCCGAGATCAGCGCCAGACTCTGTCCCTGCTCTAGCCGCTCGATCAACGCCGGCAACTTCTTCTCTTTGTTAAAATCG
>CAZVSL010000182.1:0-10877 GCA_964629935.1 uncultured Calditrichaceae bacterium
TGCCTCTGGCGAAAGAGAACCGCTGTCATTGCTGCAAAAACTCGATATCGCACTTCAAATCTGCCGCGGCCTGCAGATCGCGCACACCCGCAACATTGTCCATCGCGACATAAAGCCTGCCAACATTAAAATCCTCCCTGATGACAAAGTCAAGATCATGGACTTTGGCATCGCCAAACCGGCAAAAGGCACACTGATCACCGTATCCGGCCAGCAAATCGGCACACCCAATTACATGTCCCCGGAACAGGTACGTGGTATAAAGGAGATCGACAAGCGCTCGGATATCTTTTCATTTGGGGTGTTGTTTTATGAGCTCCTGAGCAACCAAAGGCCATTCACCGGCGCTGATTTGTACGAACTCATGCAAAGCATTGTGCATAACAAGCCTGAGAAAATAGATTTGCCAGACACGCAACATGCCGAGGACCTCGGGAAAATCGTCAGCAAATGCCTTGAGAAAAAAGTGGAGGACCGTTACTCCGACTTCTCACAGGTGATGGCCGAACTGGCGCCCATTTACAATCGGGTGCAAGTTCGTTCATTGCCTGCTTCAGGAACCGAATACAACGCAACCGGCAAGACCAAAGCGCTTGACGGAGACAAAACCCTCGATATCTCACACCCCGGCATTTTCGATAAAGGGCGGCAGAGAACAGCGGTCATGGGTATTGTCTTGCTGGCATCATTATTTGTGCTCTTCTTCATCGTACGTTTTGTGGCGCAGGGGTCTGACACCAGTCTGTCCCCGCAAGAAATGGCATCAAAAGCAAGAGATGCTCTCGCAGACTTGAAATCGAACGCCTCTGAACTGGGGCCGGAATTTCTGGAATCGGCTGGTTATCTTGCTGCGCTGCAATTGGAACAACAAGGCAGTGAAGCTATGCAGTCAAAGCTATATGATCAGGCCGGCGTGTCTTTCGAAGCAGCGGTCGATAGCCTGGCTCAGGCCCTGAGGCGCTACGAAATGACAAGAGACCAATTGAAAGGGACTGCGGATGCGGCCAGAAATCGCATGCTGGTGGAGAAAGGACTGGCGGATAGAGAAGGCGCCAACGAGCTATCAAAGACGCTGTATCAGAATGCACTCAAACTCGAGGCCCGTGCAGACAGCAATTATCAGGTGAAGGATTTGAGCTCACTCCAGAACGCTACAGCGCTATTTGATCTGGCTCGCAACAAGTTTATCGAGGCACGAGATCAAACCGACATTCGCAAGCGTGAGCAGTCAGATACAAAATCGGTGCTGACGCGTTTGCTAAGCCGGGTGCAGGATGCCCGGGATAGTATGTTAGCCGTCAAACTACAGGTACCCGGCAGTCCGAGTGACAAAGCCGAAGACAAGAATTTCCAAACTGCCCTGCAGGCGGAAAGGCAAGCACAAGAGCTGCGCAACAAAAATGAGCACGAGTCTGCGTTGCAGAAATTTGAGCGCGCCACACAGGCATACCGAGCAGCCGTGCAGAGTGTAAAAAGCGTATTGCAAAGCAGAGCAGAGCGCGCACAATCGGCAGTGCGCACAGCGAAAAGCAAGATCAAGCCAGATTTTCAAAATAAAACCGCCTACCAGGATGCCTTGCGAGCCGAGCAGGAAGGCGTGCAAGCCTATGACCGTGGCGACTTTAGCAAAGCCACCGGGCTTTTTGACTCAGCAACCACTCTGCTAAACTCTCTTGCTCTGGAAATTGCACAACAAGAAGCTGACGAAATCCAGGCCCGGTTGGCCCTGGATGCAGCGATTACCAGAGTACGCAAAGAATACAGCAAAAGCCTGGAGACAGGCGATATCGAAACATTGCAATCTTTGTACAAGAACTTCAGGACGGAAGAAAAAGAAAAGTGGTTGCGCGTTTTTGAATTTACCGAGGATCGCGAGGTCACCATTGCAGAAGATTCCAAGATTGTAAGGGATAACTCCGCCATCCTGGACCTGCTGATCAAAATCAAATATAAAGACAATAAAAACAGACAGCAAGAGCTGAACTACGCCTACATCTGGACGCTCGAACAGATCGACGGGAAATGGCTGATTTCGGAGTTCGAGGAGAAAAGTTGAGAGACAAATAAGGTTGGATCACACTCATTGTGCAATAGCCTGAATTTTCACAAATCTGCCCTTTTCAGCTTGATGCTGAAACATCAGGCTAACCTCAGGCAAGACGGCTACCGCCGCCTTCAGGCGGGTCTGATCGTTGTGGCCGCTGGATTTATTCTGCGGCGGTGACAGCGAGCCCGCAAATTTGTGAATTATTTAGGATACGAGAATGGAACCTGCTATGACAAATCCACGAACGATAACGATTTCTGCTGGTCTGCTTCTGATGCTGGCAGCTCCTGTGAGCGCGCAGTTAAACCAAACTTTCCGGCAGATGTTCAACCAATTCCTGCGCCAGGATCTGTTTTCAAGCGACCCTTCCTCGACTTTTTTTGATGATTCTGCTCTGCTTGCCGAGAACGAGCTGAGGCCAGTACTTAATAATTTGATCAGCAGCAACATATCGGCCTTCCCCCTACCCTCGACAATCGCCGGCCTGACCTTTGAGCTGCTCGAAGGTCGCCCCGAGATAAAACGTGAAAGCCTTGGCCCAATTTACGCCGAGACGGCAGAGACGGTTGGGCAGCTAAACCTGAACATCGGCTTTAACGCCTCGCATTATAGCCTGTCCGACTTCCGCGGCCTGCCTGTCGAAAATCTGAGCTTTAGATTTTTTACTGACGACCTGAACGGTGATGGCATTTTGGGTGGCGCCGACCTTGTCGGCCGTTTTTTTGAGACAGAAACCATGGAGATATTTCCCGATCTTAGCCTCGACGCCAACTCTGTCGTTGTATTCGCAACGCTGGGCATCACCAACAATCTCGACGTGGGTTTCGCTCTGCCGTTTACACGAGTCAGGATGGCAGGCACGGCGAGAGCAGTTCTGAGTGGCACGACTTTTCACCTGAGCGGCCTCTCCAACTATTCCTTCAGTAAAAGTGCGAGCGACATTGACTTCTTCAATCCCAACCTCGAGGATACTTTCGAATATGACAATTCAGCAAGCGGCATTGGTGACATTTCGGTGCGCCTGAAATACAGATTTCTAACCGGGCCGCAACTGAGCCTGGCGGTATTGGCTGACATCCGGCTTGCAACCGGAGCGCAGGAAGATTTCCTGAGCACCGGCAAAACGGATGTTTCACTGCTCTGGATCGTGAGCCGTACCATGGGCAACTTTGCGCCCCACGTAAACTTCGGATATCGGTATAAAGGAGCAGATTTCGACAGCGACGAAGTCGGCTTCGTGGCTGGCTTCGACCACAAGCTCAGTAGAGATTTCACTTTCGTGCTTGATTTTCTGGGCAACTATGATCGCGAGTCCGGCAAGCTTGTGCTGTTACCGGATACGCAGGCTATCACCTTCAGCTCCAGTGAAAATGCCGCCTTCACACGGCAATTCCATTTGAGCAATGTACCAAATGCCAGCTACGACAACACCCTTGACATCGCGACCGGGCTCAAATTTGCGCCGACTGATAATTTTCTGATCATGGCCAATATTATTTTACCGCTGCAGAATGGCGGTCTAAGGTCCCAGGTGGTTCCCATGGTGGGAGCCGCTTTGACCTTCGATTGAATTGCTTGAGGTGTTGCCATGCGTTATGCAAAAACAGTCTACATGGGCTTTTTTCTTTACAGCATCTTCATGCTTTCTTCACGTGCTTTAGCACAGACAGACGTCAGCAATGGTTTTTGTTGGGTGGCACATGAAAAAGCAACGGGTTTGGCTCAGGCCCTCGATGTTGACAGAAGCTTTGACAACAACATTGTTAGCGTCGGGGTGTTTGCCGGAACCGTGACTTTTGACGATGGCGGACAACAGGAGGCTTCCTTCGAAAGTGCCGGCGGTTTTGACGGTTTTATGTCGAGCTATGATGCTCAGGGGAATCTCCAGTGGGCAAAAGTGATCATTACCGGTGACAAGAATGTCACGCCGAGGGCAGTTTATAATGATGGAAATAGCATATCAGTCACAGGCTGGTTCCTGGGTACTGCAACATTCGGCCCGGGAGATGCCAATGAGACGACGCTGAGCGTACATGAAGATGGCAATCGCGATATTTTTGTCGCACGCTTCGATGATGATGGGGAGTTAAGATGGGTCAGGAAGCTTGGAGGATCTGGTTCTGACCGTGCCTTTGATATTTATGAGGGCATTGTCACGGGCACATTCCATGGTGAAATCGATCTAGGGAACGGCGTTGAATTCAGCAGCCGGGGAGAGGGGGATATTCTGATTGCTGATTTCGACTTCAACGGCAACCTCCAGTGGGCGCGGCAAATCGGTAGTGATGGAGATGACCGTGGCTACGGTGTTATTGTCGACAACACCGGCGTCGACACCTATGTTTGTGGAGAATTCAGCGAGACGGTCACGTTTGGTGACGGTGAGGCTAATGAAACGAAATTAAGCAGTAAAGGACAAACAGACATTTTTGTCGCCCGCTTGAATTCCTTCGATGGGGACATGGAATGGGTCAAGCGAGCCGGAGGTCCCTCCGTTGATCGGGCCAGAGACGTATCCATCGAAGATGATTCTCCCAACGGGGTCTTCGTCACAGGTTGGTTTATCGGTCCTGCCGATTTTGACTCTCAAACGCTTAACGATAAAGGTGGTGGAGACATTTTTCTGGCTCGCTACGCTGCGAACGATGGTGACTTGAGATTCGTAGTGCAGGCCGGTGGGCCGCGATTTGAACAGGGTAACAAAGTCGCTGCCATAAGATTGGATACGGATTCAGGCCCGAACGCAGGGCCGCAATTTGCCACGGCCCTGATCACCGGAGAATTCCGAGACACCATAACGTTTGGCAAGGGCGAGCCAACTGAGACAACCTTGACAAGCAATGGCGATGATGATGTCTACGTTGCCAAATACAATGAACTGGGCCACTTTCTCTGGGCAAAGCAGATCGGTGGTCCGGGAGAAGATGATGTACGCGGCATCGATATTGCTGAATTCGATTTTACCAATCAGCCAAGCGATATAGACGATATTTCAAACAGCTTCATCGCCGGCTCATTCAGTAGCAGGGTTGAGTTTGGCGGTGTTGGCTCCTTCACTGCGCAAGAAGCAACCGATATCTTCGTCACCCGCCTCTCCGATTTCATCCCACCTCATGATTTGACATTAGAGGGCGTGGACAACACGCCTTATCTAAAGCTAACCTGGGACGCACCCATTAATGAGCTGGCGCCGACCATCACCCTGGACCAAATTTCCAGCGTCGGCCAGCCAGCTACTCAGCTTAACGCCTCACTCAGCACGATTTTCAAAGTAACCATCGACTATGAAGCCCAAATCGATGGCGACGACGATGTCAACCAGGACGCTGAAGTGCTGCTGGTGTCGGTGCTAACACCAGAAGGCACGGAAGTTAAGCTGCAAGATGGCTCCGTCGAAATAGGCGGCAACGGTGAGTCAGGAGAAATCAGTTTCGAGGTGTTGGCGCGTTTCGGATTCGGGGATTCAGTGCCGCTGGATTTTGCCATCAAAGATGCAGCCGGCAACGTCAGCAACTATATCAGCACCCGTTTGGACAATCCGGACAATTCAGCTTTGACGCAAGGCGAGTTCTATCAAGAGCAAAGCTTCATTAGCAGCGTGGCAGCCAACGAACCTGTGTGTAACGCCTCAATCAATCTGCTTGGCTACAATATCTACCGCGATCAGGATGACGTCACCACATTCCGCGGTTTTGTCCCTGCACACTTCACCATGTTTGTGGATGAATTCACCGACCCAAACCAACTTTATACCTACCGCGTCACGGCCGTCTACGCAGAAGGCGAAAGCGAGCACGTCGGCAACCTGGGTCCCTCTGGCGAAGACCTGGCTGATGTACTTTTTGATAAGTTGCTCCTGGATGGCGCCGGCCATTCAAGCGCTGGCGTCTGGGGTGATTATGACAACGACGATGACCTGGATCTGTTCATCCCCAATCAGCTTGACCAAAACAACTCGTTGTTTCGCAATGACGGCGGCAACATGGTGCGCATGACGGCGGGGGATCCTGTCAGTGACAGCGACTTCTCCTATAGCGCAAGCTGGGCAGATTACGATAATGATGGTTGGCTCGATCTTTTTGTCGCCAATGGCTTTTTTGCTGCTGGACGAAACAATTTCTTGTATCACAACAACAGCGGCACACTCACCAGGGTTACGAGCGGCCAAATAGTAGCCACAGCAGAAAAATCTACCTCCGGAGTTTGGGGCGACTACAACAACGATGGCTGGCTCGATCTGTTTGTCACCAACAACCTGCTGGAATCCAACGCTTTATTTCGCAACAATCGCGACGGTACGTTCTCAAGAGAAAACAAGGCGCCGGTTACCACCGATGCCAATAACTCTTACCATGCAGACTGGGTCGACTATAACAACGATGGCTACCTCGATATCTTCGTGGCCAACAATGGCAAAAATGATTTCTATCAGAATCAGGGGCCGCCAGATTTTGATTTTCAAAAAATTTCCGCTTCAGACGTGGGCGCCTGGCTTGATGAGAACCGTCTCAGCCGGGGAGCAAGCTGGGCAGACTACGACAATGATGGCGACCTTGATCTTTTCATAGCCAATGAAGGCGCAGACAATCGTTTGCTGCTGAACAATGGTTCACCGAATTACTCATTCCAGGTTGCCAGCGTCACAGCCGTCAATAACGACGGCGGCAAATCGCGTGGCAGCAGTTGGGGAGATTTGGACAACGATGGCGATCAGGACCTGTTCGTGACCAATCTGAGCCCCAATATCGGTGATCCGGCAAACAACAACTTCCTCTACTTCAACCAGGGAAACGGTGATTTTAGCAAAAAGAATCAAGGCGGAGAAATCCTTGGAAACCTCATCTTTGATGAAAGCGCTGCCGACGGCTGTTCCTGGGCAGATTTCAATGGTGATGGCTTTGTTGACATTATTGTTACAAACGGCAGCGGCAAGGGTGATGGTAAGAACGTGTTGTACCGCAACAACAAGCAAAAAGGCAGCAACAGCAACAACTGGGTCAGTATCCGTGCTATTGGCAACGGCGTTACTTCAAACCGGTCAGCCCTGGGTGCACGCGTGCACGTCAGAGCCAGCATCAACGGAAGCACTGTCACCCAAATGCAATACGTTAGTGGCCAAACCGGCGGCGGCTGGGGCGGTCAAAACAGCATGAATATGGAGTTCGGACTTGGCAATGCCGCCCAAATCGATGAGCTGATAATTTTCTGGCCAGGCGGTCAGCAAACGACCCGAACCGGCCTCGCGGTCAATACCTTCTATGAGTTTACTGAGAACACGCCGCCCCGGCTCGAAAATGAAATTGCAGACCAGATGCTGACTGCTGACGAAACACCGCTTACACGCAATCTGAACGCCAACCCACGCATCTTCACTGACCCGGACGGTGATGCATTGACCTATAGCGCAGAATCAAGCAACAATAGCGTTGCCACCGCATCAATCTCAGGTACAGTGCTGACCGTCACCCCGATTGCGCAGGGAAACGCAACCATCTCCGTGACCGCGGACGATGGCAACGGTGGACAAACGGCCACAACTTTCGAAGTCGAAGTTCAGGCTGGCATGTTTACAATTGCAGGCCGCGTTTTTTACGTCAATGCTGCACAATCTTCCGTACGCAATGCCACTGTGCAAGCCAATTCTGCCAGCGACGTTACCGGCTCCGATGGTCGATATCAACTGACGGTCTCGCCCGGTAATCATACGCTGACCACAACGAAGACTGACGATTGGGGCGGCGTCAATTCTGCCGACGCCCTGAAAGTACTGCAACATTTCGTTGGCAGCGACATCATTCCGGAAGGTCTGCGCCGGCTCGCTGCCGATGTCAACAACAGCGGCACAATCAATGCGGCCGATGCTCAGCGTATCCTGCAGCGTTTTGTCGGCATCATCGACGCGTTTGCAAAACCGGACTGGCTGTTTGAACAGCAAATGATCGATGTCAACGTTAATCTCAGCAATGTGGATATCGCCGGTATTGCCACCGGTGATGTCAATGTCAGTCATACGCCGCCAACGCTGTCTTCCTCTGAAAGCGACATCAGAACCATCGCCTCTTTTCCCGCTGAAATCGAGCTCGTGACGGAGTCGAGCATACAGGTCACACCGGCGACAGAGTTTGAGCTGCCTGTACGAGCCAATAGCGATTTGAAGCTCGGCGCTATCAGTCTCAGGCTGCAATATCCTGAGGCATTGCTGCGCTACGCGGCAGTCACAAGCAATACTATTTCCGAAAACCTGATCAGCCATGAACACGATGGCGCCATCGGCGTGGCGTGGGTTGATATGCGCGGCGGCCAAAACCCAATCGAAGTAAAGCGAGGCGAGGCCCTGCTCAAGCTGAAATTCACACCACTACGAGAATTTGAAAAAGCAAATCTCATTCTGCTTCCCGGCAGTGAGCTCACAAATCCGGCAGCAACGCCCATTGCCGCTTTACTCGAACTCGCCACAATCAGCTCTGTGGTCCTCCCGCAGGCGTTTGCGTTGCATCAGAACTACCCCAATCCATTCAACCCAACCACCAACATCGCATACGACCTGAAAGAGGAAGCGCATGTTAAGCTCATCGTGACCAGTGTTCTCGGCAAGAGAGTCGCCACGTTGGTTGACGAAAGACAAACTGCAGGAACTTATAAGACCCAGTGGGATGCGACCGGTCTGGCAACTGGTGTCTACCTGTACAGACTTCATGTCACTTCAGATACTGAGCGCTTTGTGCAAAACCGTAAGCTCTTGTTGCTGAAATGAGTCCAGAAATAACCAGGAGTGATGAAATCTCGATGCCTGTCGATCTCGCGCTCGAATTAACATCTTGCCAACTTTACCTATAGAAGGAAAAGAATCATGGCCGCACAAAGGATTAACTTGCTGGTTGCTGTCTGCATAAGTGCATCAAGTCTGACAGCGCAGAACACTACACTCAGCTTGCCTGCCGTGACTGCGGAACAGGGACAAGCAGTCAATTTTGAAATGACAGTCACGGATTTTGACGACATCAATGCCATTTCGCTGGTGATTGATTATGACCCAACCGTCCTGACTTTCGCAGATATTGCAAATGAGGCGGACGGGATTTCATTTGTGGCAAACGCACAAGATGGTTCCCTCCGATTAGCCTGGGCCGGCGTGAGTGCGGTTTCACTCGCAGATGGAGACACACTTGTCGACTTGCAGTTCACTTATAACGGCGGCATCAGCGATTTGCATTTCGATAGTGATGAAAGTGAGCTCAACGACCCGGACGGCGCGTCTATCGCAGTCACCTATCAGAATGGCCGCGTCAGCGAAGCGCCCACAAGTGTCAGCGGCAGAGCAGAGACAATGCCTGAAGCTTTCGCATTGCAGCAAAACTATCCGAATCCGTTTAATCCGGAAACGACAATCGCATACTCTTTAGCCGAGCCGGCCATGGTTGAGCTGGCGGTATTCAACCTGCTCGGACAGGAAGTGGCCGTGCTCGTACAGACAAGACAGGAAGCAGGTGCTTACAAAATCCGCTGGCGTGGCAAAGACAAATCAGACGTGCCCGTGCCAAGCGGTCTGTATCTGTATCGATTACAAACGCCCGAATTCACGGCGGTCAAGCGGATGTTATTTTTGAAATAACGGTCCTCTCCCGGGCTGAAGCAGTAAGCTGCACCTAAACCGGAGGAGCGTCAACTCAGCGGGGAGCAATGCAAAATCCACTCTATATTGTCATCCTTTTTGCGTCAATGGTGGTTTCGTCTCAGGCCCAGACTACGACCCTGACGCTGCCGGTGTTGGCCGAAGAACCCGGCGCTCAGGTAACTTTCCCGCTGACAGTGACTGACTTCAACGACGTCAATGCAATTTCTCTGGTAATTGATTACTCACCGGCAACCTTGACCTTCGTCCGCGCCGGGGATGAAGCCGAAGGCGTGACCTTTATTGACAATGTCGAAGATGGCGCCCTCCGGCTTGCCTGGGCCGGTATCACACCGGTGTCACTTGCAGACGGTGACACACTCGTCGCTCTGGTTTTCGACTATGCAGGCGGTACCAGTGAGCTGATGTTTGATCCAGATCAGAATGAGCTGAACGACCCGCAGGGTGACCAAATTGCCGTGGTCTACGAAAATGGTCGCATCTCAACGCTGCAGGAGACCGCAATCCTGACCTTGCCGCACTTGACTTCTTCGCCAGGAGAGAATATCGCATTCTCACTCGTGGTGGACAACTTCGATAACATCAACGCTATTTCGCTGGTGCTGCACCATTCAGAAGCCGTGCTCTCTTTCACAGGCGTTAACAACCAGGCGCAAGGTGTGCAGTTCATCAGCAATGCCAGCAGCGGCGAGCTCAGACTTGCCTGGGCCGGCATCTCGCCGGTTTTTCTGGCGGACGGTGATACGCTGGTCGACCTGCTGTTCGATTATGCCGGCGGCAACAGCGAGCTGACTTTTGACGAAACCGAAAGCGAGCTCAATAATCCCGATGGTAATCCGCTGCCAGTCGAATACCTCAATGGGCAAATAAGCCTCAGACTGGAACCGGATATCGCTGTTGCGCCGACAATATACGATTTTGGCGAGGTCATCGAAAATGCCACAGCGTCACATAACTTCGTGGCAACAAATGACGGCAACGCCGACTTGCAAGTCGACGCACCGGCGCTTACAGGAGAGGATGCCAGCCAATTTGCAATTACTGCCGGCGGCACGGCTTTCGTTGTATCGCCTGGCGCGTCACATGACATTGTGGTTGAATTCAGGCCAACAACCGTGGGTGAAAAGCAGGCCGGTCTACGCCTGAGCAGCAATGATCCCGACGAAAATCCAATAGACGTGCCGCTCGCTGGCACGG
>CAZVSL010000183.1:0-10877 GCA_964629935.1 uncultured Calditrichaceae bacterium
TGGGCTATTTTCGTTCCGTCCCTTGCGGGACTCACAGGTCAGGGATGGTTGAAAATGCTGACATTGCAGGCAGTCGATCCGGAATGAAATCAATCATCTTCTGTATCTGAGATACGAATCCTTTTCTATTTCAACCTTCCGTTGCAGCCAAACTCAAGGAGAGCAGTATGAAGAAGAACAGTCGCGGTATGATCGCGCTCGGAATTACGGTTCTGCTGTCTGTCATGGCGCTCGTCTATTGGTCACATCCGCCGTCCGGGAAAGACGATCAGTCGCCAGCTACCTCCGGAGCGCTCAAAGGCTTGCAGTTGCTGACGAGCGCCCGCACCTATCCGCGCGAAGATATCCCGGCAACAGGCACAGCATCAGCTTTCGAATCGATGCAGACAGCACTACTTGAGAAAGCCCGCGCAGATGAGCTTTTGCAGACTTCCACGGACCCGGAGCCGTGGCAGGCCATCGGTCCGCGCAATATCGGCGGGCGGACATTGGCTATTGCCTTCAATCCGCAGAACCCCAACACCATCTATGCCGGCTCTGCCAGCGGCGGGCTGTGGCGCAGCACCAGCGGCGGCATCGGTCCCAATGCATGGGAGTACGTCCCGACAGGCTTTCCGGTGCTGGGCGTCAGCTCTATAGCCATTGCGCCGGAGGATTCCAACATCATTTACATCGGTACCGGTGAGGTGTACGGCAGCGCTGTCACGCAGCCCGGTATCACCGGCGAGCGGCTCACACGCGGCGTCTACGGCATCGGCATCTTGAAATCGACAGACGGCGGCCAGACGTGGCGCAAGAGTCTGGACTGGCTTTTCAACCAGCGCCGCGGCGTGCAGATGGTGAAGATCAACCCGTTGCGGCCTGAATCCGTCTGGGCAGCTACCACCGAAGGAACCTACAAATCTGTCGATGCCGGCCAGAGCTGGCGGCAGGTGCACGACGTCGTCATGGCCACGGATATTGAGATCAGCCCGCAGGACACCAGCACGGTGTTTGTTGCCTGCGGCGGCATGACCAGCCCTGGCCACGGCATCTACCGTTCGCAGGACAGCGGAGCAAGCTGGGAAAAAATGCAGATACCGGGCGTAACCAGTTTCAATGGCAAGGTTAGATTGGCGATGTCGCCTGCCTCGCCGAACATCATCTATGCCAGCATCGGTCGTTCGAACGGCGCCATCATGAACCGACAGCCGACCGGGACCTGGCTGGTGAGAACAATCGACGACGGCGATTCCTGGACCGTCGTCTCTACCAATGACTATTCCCGCATCCAGGGATGGTACGCCCATGACGTCGCGGTTCATCCAACTAACCCGGATATCGTTTGGACAGCGGGACAAGCTTTCGCACCGCTGCGGTCAAACAACGGCGGCTTCAATCTCAATGCCATCAGCTTGCAACCACACCCGGAAACAGCACAGCTCGGGCTGAGCGAATCCTGGGCGGATTTCCATCACATCGAGTTTCATCCTGCAAATCCGAATATTATCTACTTCGCCAATGATGGCGGCGTATTTCGGACGGAGGATAGCGGCATCACATTTCGCAATTGCAGCCGTGGCTATCAGACCACGCAGTTCTATAACGGTACCTCAAGCTCGTATACGGATTCACTGTTTACCCTTGGCGGCATGCAAGACAATAACTCCGCAGCCTACTCAGGGTCCCGTGAGTGGCAGCGGTTGTTTGGCGGTGACGGATCGTGGACGGCTATCAATCAAGACAACAATGACGTGCTTTATGTCTCCCTGCAATGGCTGAACATGGCCAAGAGTCTTGATGGCGGCAGAACTTTCAAGAACATATCCCCGCCCCATGACAACAATAACACTAACTTCATCGCACCCTATGTTCTTAGCCCGGTGGACAACCTGACCTTGTACGCCGGCAGCAATGTCATCCACAAATCGACGGATGGCGGTGACACCTGGCACAACACGAACGCCGGCCAGCGTGTCGATATCAACGCTTTCGTCGCGCTGGTTTGCTCGGAACAGGATGTTGATGTTGTGTATGGCGCCACCAGCCCCAATGTGGCGCGCGGCAAACTATTTCGTACGCGCGACGGCGGCGAAAGCTGGACTGATATCACCGCAAATCTGCCGGACCGCTTTCCCACCGATCTGGCGCTGGAGGCCAATGACGACCGCTCTCTCTATGTTACGCTTGGCGGCTTCGGCAGCTCGCATCTGTTCCATTCGCCGGACGGCGGAGATTCCTGGCGCGATGTGGGCGCCGGCTTGCCGGATGTGCCGACGTGGTCGGTCATTGTGGATCCGGACTATCCACAGCAGCTCTTTGTCGGCAATGATCTCGGCGTATTCTTTTCAGCAGATGGCGGCGCCGCCTGGGCGCCCCATGCAGCAGGCTTGCCGGATGCCATCATCGCCATGGATCTGACCATCTCTCGCGCCAACCGCATGCTGCGCGTGGCCACGCACGGCAACGGTTTCTACGAAAGCGGGCTGCCAACGCCAGCCGCCACCAACGTTGCGGGCAAAGAGCCGACTCTGCCTGAAACCATCCTGCTACTGCAAAATTATCCCAATCCCTTCAATCCCGAAACCCGCATCCGGTATTTTGGGGAGGGGGACATGAAAGTCAATCTGAGCGTCTACAACACGCTGGGACAGAAGATCATTCAGTTGGTTAGTGCGCTGCAGACTGCAGGTTGGCATGAGGTTGTCTGGAACGGCAAGAATGCGGCTGGTGAAGAGGCCGCTTCGGGACTTTACCTGTACCGCCTGAGGGCCGGCGAATCCGTCCTGATTCGGAAGATGAGTTTGCTCAGGTGATTGTCTATCCGTTGGCTCCAGGTTTCTGATAGGTAATCGTCAACAATCTACCTGATCATTTCTACGAAAAAACGAGATTTTCCACTTGATTTAATGATCTGTTTTCCATTCCTTAGTTCCTGAGAAGTGAGGTTTTATTGTGGAAGCAGACACGCCGATTCGCCCTCTCGGATTTTTTCATCTTCGACACGCTTGCTCGCGCGAACTCGACTTCATGCCAATGAGCTGCTATCCCCAAAATGCTTATTTTTCAACGTTGCGTGTTGTTGTGCGCCAACAGATGACTTGGAACTTCAGGGGATATCAATTTTAAGGACGAAACCATGCATATTGGTGATGTCGACTTGTGCAGAATGTGGTCTTCTGTGAGACTTTTCCACCCGATTTCTGTTTTATTTGTCGCTGTGCTGATTACACCCTCTTTATGTCTGTGCTGGCAAACAGAATATATTGCTGCGGCCGGCCACGAATACCCGGGCGCGATTACCGAGTACAGCATCGAGCAATTGATGGAGTTAGAATTCGTGACCATGCTCAAGAAGCAAGGCCACGTCTGGGATACGCCGGCTGCGGTGTATGCGATGAAATCCGAGAGTATCGAGCGTCTCGGTTCTCTTACGCTTCCGGATGCGTTGCGCAGCGTGCCGGGCGTGCAGGTCGCCCAGCACAACGCCCATAGCTGGTCTGTTACCGCGCGTGGTTTCGATGATCAGGTTCCGGGGATAGCGGGACAATTTGCGAATAAATTCCTTGTATTGCAGGACGGTCGCAGTTTGTACACGCCGTTGTTTTCCGGTGTTTCCTGGGAAGCGCAGGACGTTATTCTCGACGATATCAAGCGCATCGAGATGATTCGTGGCCCGGGCGCTTCACTGTGGGGAGCGAATGCTGTCAATGGCGTCATCAATATCATCAGCAAAGACGCGCGTGAAACGCAAGGCGGCTTGATCACCACCGGCGTGGGAACCTCGTATCGTTCCTTCGGGCACGCCCGTTATGGCGGCAAAATTGGCAGCAATACACATTACCGGGTGTTCGGCAAGACTCTCAACGCGGATAATCAGGGCAGCGCCGGGGAAGCTCCGGCCACGGATCAATTTGGCACGCGCCGGCTGGGCTTCAGGGTGGATTCCCACTTGCGCCGGTCCAGCCTGACCGTGAGCGCTGAAACCTATCTCAGCAAGGTCGATGAATTATACATCGACGATCTGTCCGAGGACGATCCGCTGTCATCCACGGTGCCGGATATGGATGAATTCAGCGGTGGATTTATCCTTGCTCATTTTCGTCACAGATTTTCAGAATTTTCGGATTTATCCATGCGCGCCTATTTTGACCGCACGCGGTCGGAGACGCGGATCGTTCGCGGCGCTATCGATACCTATGATTGGGATTTCCATCACAGATTCAGAGTGAACGCAACCCACGAGCTCATCTACGGCGCTGGATTTCGTCAGGTTAGCGATAATTTTGACAACACCTTTCAATTCCGCCTGGACCCGAACAAGAGCAACACCCGCATTGCGAGCGCCTTTATTCAGGATGAGATCGCAATATGGCAACAACAAATCAAGCTGACTATTGGGTCTAAATTTGAGCACAATTCGTATACGGGATTTGAAGTCCAGCCCAGCGCGCGATTGCTGTGGCAGCCATCGCCCACTCAGGTTTTATGGTTGGCCTCGTCCCGCGCCGTGCGCACGCCATCGCGCGGTGAATCCGACGGCCTTATTTTGTCAGGCATTGTCGGAACCAACCCGGACAGCACTGCAATTTTTCTCGGATTGATGGGAAACAGGAGCCTGGTTTCCGAACAACTCACAGCACTTGAGATCGGGGCGCGCCGACGTTTATTTCGTCGATTTACGCTTGATGCCAGCGTGTTTTATCATATTTACCGGCAACTGCGTAGTGAGGCTAGTGTGGGATTTCCGCAGGACCTGCAGGAGTCCAGGCATTCTTTCCTGCCTTTGTTGATGCAAAATGGCTCGCAGGGTCAGACATACGGGTTGGAAGTTTTGGGCCGCCTGCAGCCGGCGTCTAACTGGGAGATGCAGGCAGCCTACACTTTTTTTAACACGAACCTGTCACATTCTACCGGTACGGCCCAGGATGGCTCAGGACTCAATCCGGAACACCAGTTGAATATCATTGCCAACTTTGAGCCGCTGGCTGACTTTCAGACCGATTTTCGGTTCCGGTATGTGAGTACGATCCCGAGACGCGCCATACCCGAATATGCTTCCCTTGACGTTCATCTTGCCTGGAGGGTGAGTTCACCGCTGACTCTTACGCTCGTGGGTCAGAACCTGCTTGAAAAAGAGCACGCTGAGTCAAGTGCACTGCTATCGGAGCAGGCTCCCGGGCGAACAACACAAACCATGCCCGGCAGAATCCAGCGTAGCTTCTACTTCAAAGTGTCCTGGCGCTTCTTATAAGCAAACTATCGAAAACTGACCTCACTTTGGATGCGATGAGAGTACGAACAGCAATCTTGTTTCTCATTGTCATCCTGACCATTAGCGCCTATGGACAGGAGACGCCAAGGTCCGCCAGTTTCACCGAGTACGAAATCAAGGCGGCCTTCTTATATAACTTTGCGAAGTTTGTGCAGTGGCCGCCACGGGCGTTTGCGAATGATTCGACGACATTGCAGATCGGCATCCTGGGCCGCGACCCATTTGGTTCTTTTATGGACCGCATTGTGGAGGGCAAACGGATCGAAAGCCGGAAGCTGCGTGTCAGACGCTATCTCGATATCCGTGAAGTTGAAAATTGCCAGGTGCTCTATATCAGCCGGTCACAGGAACGCTGGCTGCCGGAAATCACGCGCCAGGCCCGCGCCAAACATATCCTGACCGTGGGTGAATCTGATTCGTTTCTGGAAGATGGGGGCATTATCCGCCTGTTAACCGAGGGAAACAAGGTGCGGTTTGAAATTGATCCGAAACACGCCGCGGAATCAGAGCTGGTGATCAGCTCACGACTTCTCAGGCTGGCGCAAAACCTGCGGTACACCTATTCGAATTCGGAGCAGCAGGATAGTTCCAGCGTGCAAGATTGAATCGGGTTTTGTGCAGACCCGTGATTCGGCTTCATAGTGCCTGTAAAACAAGTTGAGAGTTCATGATGATGACCACGCCGCGTAAATCCATAAAGCTTAAGATCATCGGCTATATGATGCTCACGAGCGTGCTGGCGTTGCTGGTGGCATCGGCCGTTTTTGTTTACTATGAGCGGACGGAGTTCAAGAAACGATTGGTGCAAGAGCTGAGCACCATCGCTGAAGTGCTTGGGCGCAATACCACGGCTGCCCTGACTTTCATGAACAGGAAGGATGCCCACGAAACCCTGTCGGCGTTGAAGGCCGAAAAGCACATTATGGAGGCCTGTATCTATGATAGGTCGGGGGCGGTGTTCGCCACCTACGGCAACAGGGCCGGCAGCGATTTTGAACTGGAAAGCGGCTACCACGGTGCTGAGGAAGTCGTCGAATTTAATGGCGGCCATCTTAATCTCTATCGCCCTATTTATCTCCACGGCGAGCTGACCGGCGGCATCTATGTGCGCTCCAATCTTGACCAGCTTGCGGCAAAGCAAAAGAACGTGATCGCTATCACGTTGCTCATACTGGTGATTTCAAGCATTGCAGCCTTTTTTGTGATCTCGCAATTCCAAAAAGGTATCTCCTGGCCCATTTTGGAGCTGGCCAAAACAGCGCGACATGTTTCTGATAATAAAGACTATGCCATGCGCGCCGTCCAACAGAGCGAAGATGAAATTGGTTTTCTGACTCAAAGCTTCAATGATATGCTGGGGGAGATCGAACGCCGGGACAACGCCTTGAATCAAACCCACGCTCAGCTTCAGGATCAGGCCCAGGCGCTAAAAAAAGAGCTGAACGATAGAAAGAAAATCGAAAGGGCGTTGAAATTGAGTGAGAAACGCTTCCGCACTCTGTTTGACGAAGCGCCAGACATATATATTATTCTCGATCCCCACGGCCGCATCACGGATGTGAATCAGCGCGGGCTGCAAAAACTTGGTTATGCCCGCGATGAGCTTGTCGGACGGGCCGTGACCGACATCATCAGCCCGGATGATCTTGTGCACAACGAGCGTGTGTTTGAACAGATTGTGGCAGGCGAAATCCCAAGCAATGTGGAAATGCGCTTGCTGGCAAAGAATGACAGCCTTATTTGGGTGATGAAAGAGTTCTCCGTGCAGCGCACTTCCGAGGGCGAAATTAGCACCATTCGGGTCGTGTGCCGCGATGTTACGGAGAGGAAGAATCTGCGGGAGGAGCTCGAGCGCGCCCAGCGTCTCGAGACAGCCGGCCGGGTCGCCGGTCAGATCGCTCATGATTTCAACAATCTGCTGGGGCCGCTCGCCGCCTATCCTTCTCTCATTCGATCGGACTTGCCGCCGGGCCATTCGGTTATCGGTATGGTGGATGAGATGGAAGCGGCAGCCAACAAAATAGCCGAGATTAACCAGCAGCTTCTGACGCTGGCGCGGCGCGGACACTACGCTACTTCGCGCATCTCCATCAATGACGTCCTGAATAAATTGCTGGCCAGCCAGCAGTATGAAGCCGGCCCGAGTATCGCCATCGAAAAAGACTTTGAATCGCCCTTGCCGCTGATCGAAGGCGGCGACGCGCAATTGACGCGTGCGCTTTCCAACGTGGTAAACAATGCCTGCGAAGCAATGCAGCATGACGGCACCGTTGTTCTCAGAACCCGAAGAGTGCATTTGCAGACCTCGTCCCTGCCGAGCTATAAGAGAATCAAACCGGGCAACTATGTCAGAATTGATATTATTGACTCCGGCTGTGGTATTTCCGCCGACATTCGTCAACGCATTTTCGATCCCTTTTTTACGACCAAAACCATGGACAAACTGCGTGGCTCAGGGCTGGGCTTGAGTGTTGTCCATGGTGTAATCAAAGATCACAACGGTTACATCGATATAGAAAGCGAATCCGGGCGGGGAACGACCTTCACCATTTATTTGCCGGCCGCCGATGAACGGCTTCGGACAGCAGCCGAAAAGCCCGAACCTGCGCTTGCCGGCGGTACAGAATCCGTGTTGATTGTGGATGATGATGCTTTGCAGCGCAAGGTGATCGCGCAACTGCTGCAACGTTTGGGCTATCAAACGGAAACGGTTGCCAGCGGCGAGGAGGCGGTCAAAACGGTGCGCGTGTCAGCGCCGGATTTGCTCATCCTCGATATGGTAATGGAAGGCATAGATGGCGCTGAAACTTACAAGCGAATCCTGCAAATACATCCCAAGCAAAAAGCCATCATCCTGTCAGGCTATGCTATCTCCAAGCGTGTTCGCCATGCGCTGCGCATGGGCGCCGGCCGCTTTGTTCCCAAACCCATATCTCTGCCTGTGCTCGCTGATGCGGTTCGCAAGGAGCTCGACGGTGTGCCGAGTGAGAACGGCAGCGGCGTCGAGACCAGGGCCACGACGCCGCGGATTTAGATTGAATCCGTGGCACTGGTAAATTCCCACCCTGTGTACGAAAACTAACCAATTTACACAGTTCTCCCATTAGCTTCGGGTCTCCTGTAATACTATATATTTTTTCCATAGTCTTGGGGAACTCGCATTACAACGTCGTCATATAAATACAACTACTTAGTTACTCTTTTACCCGATCATGTATAGACCACTATGCCCCGCCACTCCGTGATGACAATGGCACATGGCATAGTCTTTGTGCTATCACGTCCGAGCCAACCCGAGTAGTTTCGTAATACTGTCTCGCTGGTATCGATCAGGCATCCTTTGGAATGTGAGAGGGCCTTATGACGGCCTTATCCAAACACAGCAGCAGGGGGACACAATGAAATACCTACCGCGGCTTGTTGTGGCGTTGGGGACTCTTATTGTCTCTGCGGTCACAGCGCAAGCCCAGCCCATACCCGTTAGTCTTCCAACAGACATCATGGCAGAACCAGACGAGGAAATTGTCGTTCCGATTATTGTCGGCAACCTTACTGGCGCACAGATTCTGTCCTATACGACCGCAATATCATTCGACGCCGGCGTGGTACGGGCGCTGGGCGCTTCAGCCGAAGGTACGCTGTCAGAACCCTTTGGCGAGCCTACTGTTGAGATCGAGCCGAACCAGATTTTGCTGGCCGCCTCTGGCGATAAGCCGCTATCAGGCAGCGGCGTTCTGGTCAACCTGGAGTTTGAGGTAGTCGGTGAACCCGATGACATGTCGGATTTGGTGTTTAATTTCTTCATATTCAACGCCGCCATTCCCGAGGCTGACACCAGCAACGGCAAGATTACCGTCATCCCGCCGCCAACACCGCAAATCAGTGTCACGCCTGGCGCTCATGACTTTGGCGCCGTTTTCGTGAATGAAACTGCTGCGCAGGAATTTACAATTGCCAACCAGGGTGACACCACGCTCGTTGTGACGCAGCTCAGTCTGTCAGGCATAGATGCCGGCGAGTTTGATTTGACGGGCGTGCAGCCGCCGATCATGCTGGATGCCGGCGAAAGCAGCGGGTTCATGGTTGTGTTCATGCCGGTTATGCCGGGCTCCAAGACCGCAACCGTAGAGATCATGAGCAATGATCCGGATGACAGTCTTGTCGCTGTGCCGTTGTCGGGCGCCGGGGAATTGCCGCCTGAGCCCGATATTGTGGTTGCCCCTGAAGCGCTGCAATTCGGTGAGATACCCGTCATGAATACCACGGCGCCTCAGACCATCAGCATAAGGAATGAAGGCGAGGCAAACCTCGTCTTGCAGTCTGTGCGGCTGGTTGGGCAAGACAGCGCTGATTTTGCCATCGCTTTTAGCGTGAGCGATAGCATCATCTCCCCGGGGGAAAGCGATTCTCTGGCAGTGCGTTTTGCGCCGACCTCCCCGGGCGCGAAACAGGCAAACGTCTTTATCGAAAGCAACGACCCGGATGAACCTCAGGTATCCGTCTTGCTGAGCGGCACAGGCGTTGCAGCGCCAATGCCGGAGATTCAGGTGACGCCGCTGCAGGTGCAATTTGGCCTGGTGGCAGTGAACGCCACTGCGCTCCGAATCGTGACCGTGACAAATGTCGGAACAGCCGATCTGACGGTGAGCGAGCTAACACTGTTGGGGGCGCAGGCAAAACAATTTGAACTCATGACCGATGACGTTCCGTTTACGCTTGTGCCACAGGAGAGCCGCGAAATTGAGGTCGTATTTGCACCAAAGCAATCGGGTGCTGCGAACGCCCTGTTGCGAATCGCGAGCAACGACCCGGAGCAACCGGTTGTGGATGTGCCGCTTTCCGGACGGGCGGCCGCTGCGCTTGCCATTGTCACAAGCATCGTGTCGCCAGCAGACGGCAGTTTTGCTTGTGCTGATACTGCTGTTGTTGAGGTGGCGGTTGAAACTTTCAATGCGGTTGCACCAGCAGAGACAACCTGCACGGTCAACAACGTGGTCGCCTCGCTGATGGATGGCAGATTTGTCGCAACCGTCCGTCTCGACCAACCGGAAAATACGATCATCGCAACATGCACAGTCACAGATAGCCTGGGCCGAACGAACTCTGCTGCAGATACTATCGTGGTGAAGACAGCGGCCTCTCCGGCATGTCAGATTACGATCGTTGCTCCGGTTGATGGCGATATTGTTGTGACGGACAGCGTGACGGTTTTGGTTCAGTTTGAGCGCAGCGGGGGCGTACCGCCCATATCACAGCAAATCGAAATCAATGGCGTGACAGCGAGGCAGCAGGATTCGTTGTTCGCGGCGACCCTGGCATGCAAAGCAGGTGAGTTTGATATCGTGGCTGTGGCGACTGTGCAGGATAGTTGCGGCGAGATAGCAACCTGCCGGGATTCTATTCGCATCGAATGCCGACCACGTGAGGAACGCATCCTGATCGGCGTTGATGAAGACAGCGGCGTTCTCATCCGTACCGATCTGCGTGCGGATACACCGGAGCTTGAAGTCGTTGGCCGGCTGCTGTTTTACGGCAAACGTGTTAGCGAGCTGGAGGCCATGGCTGTTGACGCACAAAGTCGCAGGGTGTTCATGCATGCAAATAGTGACGGAGGCCGGCTTTT
>CAZVSL010000184.1:0-10631 GCA_964629935.1 uncultured Calditrichaceae bacterium
TTATGCAATTTTGTAAAATCGAAGGCGGCGAGCTGACGGATCGAACCGCAGCGCGCGCCGGCGCCATCGATGTTGTGCGCTCTGATGCCGAGATTCGTAATTGCATTATCCAGAATTGCCATAGCGATCTCGGCGGCGGCTTATATGCCATTCAGGCCAGGGTCGAGGTACTCAACTGTATCTTCCGCAATAATCAGGCGATCACGGCCGGCGGCGGCATGCATGCCCTGGAATCAGAAATCGCGGTTATCAACAACACTTTCTTCGAGAATCAGAGCGTGAATTTCGGGGGCGGACTCGTCGTTGCTGAGCAGGTTACATCAAATATACAGAACAACATCTTTTTTGAGAATACCGGAACTGCCGGCGATCCGCGCATCGCCATCTTGTCTGGCGGCACTGAGAACTACATCGAACAATTCAATTTTTTGGCGCAAGGCGATATGGCTCCGCTATTCCGCTCCAGAGAAGATTTGCATTTGAGCCTGGGTTCCCCGGCAATCGATATGGGAAATCCGGCTCCAGAGTTCAATGATTGGGACGGCACCAGAAACGACCAGGGTGCGTACGGCGGGCCGGGCGGAAACTGGTAACATCCACAGTTTTGATTTCGCTTGACTCCCCTGCGTAAGTTTCTTATTATATGCTCATCTATAGCGGATTAACAACAAATAGGGGAGTCATTTATGCATTACCTCGAGCTTGATACACCCTCCCTGTTGGTTGATCTGGATCGGATGGAAGCTAACCTCGTGCGCATGGCTGATCTGGCACAGCGCAATCACGTCAAGTTGAGACCCCACACCAAAACCCATAAGTGTCCTGAGATTGCCAAACTGCAAATAGAACATGGCGCCAAAGGCATCACCTGCGCAAAGCTTGGAGAAGCCGAAGTGATGGCAGAAGCTGGTTTGGATGATATTCTCATAGCCAATGAAATCATCGGTGAGCAGAAATATCGCAGGCTCATAGAGCTGGCGGGCAGAGCTCATATTTGTGTCGCGGTGGATAGCGAGTACGGCGCGACCACCTTGAACAAGGCGCTCGCCCAGGCCGGCACAACCCTGGACGTGATGATCGAAGTCAACTCAGGCCAGGACCGTGGCGGCGTTTTGCCTGGTGAGGCAACCCTTGCTCTGGCCCAAAAGATCTATCAACTCAGTCATCTGAGATTGCGCGGCTTAATGACGCACGCCGGTCAGTCATATAATCAGACTTCCACTGAGGGCTTGCAGCAGGTTGGCGCACATGAAGGAACGGTGATGGTGGAGACTGCGGCGCTGTTGCGCCGGAACGATCTCCCGGTAGAAGAGATCAGTGTGGGCTCGACGCCGGCAGTGGCCTATTCAGCCAAAGTTGACGGTGTGACGGAAATACGTCCGGGCACATATATTTTCGGCGACCTGACCCAGGTGGACCTCAACTCGTGTGCGCTTAAAAACTGTGCTCTCTCTGTGCTGGCCACGGTCACGAGCCATCCGGCGGCCGACCGCGCTATTGTCGATGCCGGTCGCAAAGCGCTCACCTCGGATCCGGCCAGCAGAACCGGCCGCACGAAAGGCTTCGGCCTGATTCCGGCCAAGAATACCGTCGTTTCGCGTCTTTCCGAGGAGCACGGTATCATCGAGTCAGAGGAGGAGTTCGAGATTGGTGAAAAAGTCCGGATCATTCCCAATCACGCCTGCGTGGTGGTCAACATGTTCGATGAGATGGTGGGCATTCGCAAAGGCGAAGTGGAGAAAGTCTTCGAAATTTCCGGACGCGGAAAAATAACCTGATGGCTTATCAGCGGTCTTCGAGCTGTTTCAGGTAGTTGCGCGCCAGCTTCTTGTGCCCGTGGTCCATGTGGTCCTGAACAGGCAGCGTCAGTACTCTTTCAAACGCTGCGCGCGCCTGGCGCCATTTTTCCATCTCCATGTAAGTCAGCCCGAGCTCTTTGTGATGCTCTATCCATTCCGGACTGATCTCGATGGCGCGCTTGAAATTTTCAACCGCGGCCTCATTGCTGGCGCCGGTGGGCACGCCGCCATAGATGATCTCGGCCGCTGTCTTAAGCAGCCAGCTCAGATTTGCCAGCTCCCGGTGCCACCTGCCGAGGACGTGATAGGCGCCGTGGTGGTCCGGATCCAACTCCAGCGTTTTCTCCGCTTCCCGCTTGACGATACGCGAGCGCCTGATCTTGCTTTTGCCGCCTTCATAAAGCGCCAACAACCCTGAGGTTACCGCCACAAAGAAATGTGCGTTCGGCTCTTCCGGGCACTGTTGCAGCGCCCGCCTGGCCCATTTCTCTGCGACGTAATAGTGCTGGCGTTGTCGCACCTCACCTGCCTCCTCGCCGAGATTAACATGTATTTCGGCGATCTTCCACAGCGTTGTACAGTTGGTGGTATCTGTTTGGTATGCACGTGTGTAAAGCTCGAGGGCCTGGTCGTGATTGAAGTTGGCCGCAGCTTTTTCTGCTTGGTTGAAGAGGCTGTCTGAGGTTTGAGGATATGCAAGTGAGATGAAACACAGATGTAGCAGAACCGCTGCGGTGTAGCACGTTGACAGAGCGGTACGCTTATTAGTTCTTGTAACAGGAGCAAGCGAATTCAAGTATCATCCCAACGAAGCAAAACGATGCAAAGCGTCTTCTGACTTCTTCTATCACGCGGTGAGACTGTCTTATGGGTATGAGTGAAGGTCGCTTCGCAGCCATTAATGTTTCTCAGCCACGTCTTCACCCAATTCTTGCTATATTCCCCTTTTCTATCGGTCTACGCTATCGAAAAAGCTTCGCGTAAATATCGTGCAAGGACTTTTGACTAACTTCCATGATAGCTAATTCCGGATGTGAAAACAAGCAAAATCCGATATGCAAGCTAATGCACTGAACTTCTGCAAAACCGCTCTGACACAGCTTCTTGCTTCGAAAACGAGCCTCAAGGTGTTCTTTATTCCCCCGCGTCTGGATTACGTCTCTTGCTTGATATCTCTGACAAAAGCAGTCATCGGCCGGACGTAATCTTTCATACCGGGGTGTTTCACAGCCGTCATGTATCTTTCACTGTCATCCGGCAGATAAAGAATCACCCTATGGCTCCCCATTTCCGTGACCTTATCGTCCGACAAATCTCTGTCGAACGTGATGAGGTGCCAGATATATTTGATCTTGTGCCTGTCATGTGTGTCAATAATGCTGCGCAAGCCCGACACAAGAGACATCATAGTCTTTGACTCCGTGCCAATCCCGCCATATCGGTCAGAATTGACAAGCATGCGGGCGAACCAGTAGACATTGTCCCAGGGATTTTCTAGCATGGAAATAGCGCCCGTATCAATAGAGGAATCTTGCTGGCTCTTCTTTAGCATAAATCAATGTTCCGGGCGCCAAAAATCTAGGAGATATTCAAATGTGACTCCCATCGTAATATAATTAGATGGCCAGCCAAAGATACCGATACGATTAACAATATTAGTCCGATCCCAGATTATTATATTACGTAGCTCGTAGCCTACCTGACGAAAGGCCTCTATCAACGAGACATGTATTGTGATGCGTTCGTTTTCCCACCACATGTCGGGTACGTTAATAACGCAGTGAGCTTTGGGGCGTAGCAGTGGCAGCAGTTTCTCAAATATGGCAGCCATTTCTCTGGCATAATTATCCAATTCCAGGAGGCCAAGGTCACGGGCATCCTGGCTGTATTGCTCAACCTTCATGTATTGATCGTTTTTCCTGTCATTGCTGCGTCGGCTCTTGTTCTTTCTCTGTCGGTTCAGCAGATTTGCATAAGGAGGAGAGGTGAATATGAGGCTCAGAGTTTCATCTTCGATATAATCCGGAATATTCCGCGCATCATCGGAAACAGGAACTTGCTGAGTTTCATTGAAGAGCTCAAGGTTTCTTAAACGCGTCTTACAAAGACCGATATAATCTTCATTGAGGTCGAAACCGAGAGCGTTTCTATTGACATCACGAGCCGCAACCAGCGTTGTGCCGGACCCTACAAAAGGGTCCAGGACGAGTTCTCCCTGGTGAGTAAATAACTCGATGACCTTGCGCGCTAACGAAATCGGAAAAGTAGCAGGATGCAGGGCCTTATCACGAATATCGCGACCTTCATACGAAAATTGCCAGACTCCGATCTGTGCTTTGAGCCATTCCTTGGGAGACATACAATTCAAATGATTGGGTTCACACTGGCATAAACGGCTATGACCAATGTCAAACTTTTTGGAGATTTTCTTCCCATGTTGTTTTGCTGTAGCGTTATTGGTGCTCACACGATTTTCTCCCTAATGCTGATGAATAGGGTTAAATGATAACTGACGAGGGCCCCCGGGGAGTAGCCTGATTTGGTATGCGGACCACCCATCTGATGCTGCCAAGTTAAGAAAATATCACGGGGCTCGCAAGGATTTACTTTAGCAGACATGATATTTGCTTGCCGGTTTTAATATATGGCTAGAATTGCTCGGCCGGAAATAGTGCCATACACACCCCCTAAATAATGAAAGCCGCCCTGAGAGGGCGGCTTTCCGAGGTTTGGATGATAATCGATTGTCTCGCTGTGGAGGTCGAACTACCTCCGGCGCCTGCCGCTGCGTTTGTTGACAGGGCCAAATCCATTCACCCGTTGGTGATTGTTGTTTTCGGACTGCACCATGTCGTAGTCAAAGTCAGGCATTCGCTGTCTGGGAATCCGCACTTTTGTCCACCTTTGAATCGCCGCCAGAGAAGATTCCTCATTCGGCGCTACCAACGTTAAGGCCTCGCCAACAGCTTTGGCACGCGCCGTGCGTCCGATGCGATGTAGGTAGTCTTCAGGCGTGGCTGGAATATCGAAGTTTACTACGTGCGAAATACCAACGACATCGATACCGCGCGCCGCAATATCGGTAGCGACCAGGATATTGCAGCGACGGTTGCGAAATCCGTCGAGCGCAGCCAGGCGCTGATTTTGCGAGCGGTCACCGTGGATTGAGGCTATGGCAAACCCCTTACGTTTGAGCTGGCGAGCCAGCCGGTCGGTGCGCGCTTTGGTGCGGGCGAAGATCAGGACAGACTCCATCTCAGACTTGCGCAACAGGGCGATGAGCAGTTTTGTCTTCAGATGTTGCGCCACCGGATAGACGGAGTGACGCACACCCTCTGCCGGAGCAGCCGAGCGGCCAACCTGGATCATCTTCGGCTGGTGCAGCACGTGTTGGCTCAGTTGCTGAACTTCTTTAGAAATGGTAGCCGAAAAAAGCATGGTTTGACGCTGCTTCGGCAAACGAGCTATGATGCGCTTGACATCGGGAAGAAATCCCATGTCGAGCATGCGGTCGGCTTCGTCGAGAATGAGCACCTCCAGAGCGTCAAGCCGGGCGATGCCCCGGTTTATGTGGTCGAGCAAACGGCCTGGAGTGGCTACGATGATATCCGTGCCGCCTCGAAGTGCGCGTTCCTGCGGCGGCGCCGGGACGCCGCCATAGACGGTTGCGCTGCGGAGATTGGTGTGGGCAGCCAGGCCGCGGAATACATCGTTTATTTGTGCGGCTAACTCACGGGTGGGGGTCAAAACCAGAGCGCGAACCTGCCTGCGGCTTCCCGAAATAAGCTTGTTCAACGTAGGAAGCGCAAAGGCAGCCGTTTTGCCGGTGCCGGTCTGGGCACAACCGATGAGATCCCGGCCAGCCAGAGCCACAGGTATGGCCTCCAGTTGAATCGGGGTTGGCTGCTTGTAATCCAATTTGTGCAACGCTTTGAGTAAATCTGGATGTAGCTTGAATGAATGAAATGACATGAATAGTCCTTTACAGTATGATATTTCGGAAGAACGTGCAAAGAGATCACGGTCTCCCGGAATTGACAATAGTAAGTTGTAACGGTGGTGCGGGAGCTCTTTGTCTTCTGTTCTACTCTCATTCTTATGCATGAAATGGACTGTGCGTTCGGGCATACGCTACGAACATATTTGCACGCCATCACAGAGGAGAATAGTGGGAAGTCTTTCGGCAAAAAGCCACCGCTCGTGTGTCAGGTGGGATGAAGGGAGAGTTGAAGATCAAACTCAGAACTGATCGCCCTCGCGTATCTGTTTGCCGCTACTGTCGATCGATCGCCTGAGTTGACCTTTGACAGCCCGTCCATAATCCGTGGCGCCAATATAACAGTATCTTAGTGCAAAAACAACAAGAAAATAAAAAAACAAAAACTTATATGACTCTGTTGCATGAAGAATTCAGGCTAACTGTCCTCAGGCGAAAGTTTCAGAATTAAGAATCCTTATTTCGTTTGTTCCCACTAATAAGAAATATGCACGCCATGAAGGCCGCTGTTTCAATACCTGAGACAGGTGGTAAATTTTTTGTTTCTAACTAGTTAACGTTTTGTCTCATTTTCTGGAATAGGGTTTGCTTTCCATAATTTGTAGGGGGAACCCGAGTGTATTCGAGGCGCCAACATTTCCCCTGTACTTTTTGGTCAGACGATTTTATATTATGTGTAACACCTGGGCACGTTCTTCTTAAGGCAGAGACAACAGGAATGTAAATCGGAGGTGATGAACATGGCAACCTTCAAGCGCATATTGATGCCGACGGATTTTTCGTCGCAGGCCAACCAGGCGTTACGCTACGCTGCAACCCTGGCTGACACGTTTAAAGCAGATCTCACACTGCTGCATATCGTTACGATTTTTGACGACGACCCCAATGTAGAGTCGCATGATTTCCCGGATATAGAATCGTTTTACAAACAACTTGATGACAGCGCCCACGCGCGGATGAAAGAGTATGCGCCGCACTATGAAAAAGTCAAAATAAAAAATGTGACGCAACGTTCCGTTTCACCGGCTGACGAGATTCTCAATTATGCCCGGAATAACCAGCATGATTTGATCGTGATGGGAACGCACGGGCGTTCTGCTATCACCCACTTTCTGGTCGGCAGCGTTGCTGAGAAGGTCGTGCGCCATTCAAGCTGCCCGGTGGTCACGGTATCGCATCAGGAAAAAGATGTGATGTATGACTACCCTGAAATCAAGAAGCTGCTCGTGCCGCTTGATTTCTCCGACTACTCCAAAGCTGCATTGGAGCCGGCCGCCGAGCTCGCCAAACAATTCAAAGCGGAAGTCACATTTCTGCACGTCATCGAGCAACGAATCCACCCGGCATATTACGTCATGGGCGAGCAATCGATGTTTCAGGTTTTTCCTGAGCTGCAGGAAAGGTCTACAGAGAAGCTGAAGGAATTCGCGGACTCGGTTTTTCCTGCCGATATAAAAAAGAACTACAATGTTATCGAAGGCAAGCCGCATTCAGAAATTATCGAACTGGCGGATGAAAACGACATGGACATGATCGTGATGGCGACCCACGGTCTGAGCGGATTGGAGAAGTTCCTTATCGGTTCAACCACAGAGAAGGTAGTGCGCAAGGCCGACTGTCCTGTCTTTACTGTCAAGCCACAAGAGAGTTAGGTAGCCCGAGAGCGCTTAGATGGACGTGCGGAAGCATGCGGGTTCCATTCACAAGAAAAACGGCAGGAGTTGGCCATGAAGAGCTTAACAGCGAAAGACATTATGAATCCCAAGGTCATAACAGTGCCGGCAGAGATGACAGTGCACGAGTTAGCAAGTTTTTTCACTGAAACGATGATCTCCGGCGCGCCTGTGGTTGATGCGAACAATAAGTTGGTTGGCGTTGTATCGTTATCGGATATCGTACGCCATGACGGTCACCGTTCAGCTATACGGCAAACGGACAACACGGCCAATTACTATTTACACGGCTGGGAAGATGATCTGGATGAATCCGATATCCACGAGTTCCACGTTGAAGAGGACGAAGGTTTGACGGTCGCCGATATCATGACGCCTGTTATTTTCAAAGTTTCCGAGGCCACAGAAATCACAGAAATGGCGGAGACGATGATTAACGGTCGCATCCATCGCCTGATCGTTACACGTGGCGATGAAGTGGTGGGCATTGTCACGACCCTCGACATGTTAAAAACCGTGCGTAGCTATACACGGTAGCCTGTTGTAAATAGCTGTCCCCCCGGCCGATTGATTGGCGTTTCGCCAGAGGATTTGCCATCGAACCACGCATACCAGAAGTTAAATGCCGGCACACGCCAGGCGGAAATCGCAAACCCCAATGGCGAGCCAGGCTGCAAGTCGCTCTGCTACACCACCCGGAGGAAGGTTATGAATTGCCCGCTCTGTAAAGAAGAAGTCAAAATCGAATTCAATTTTTGCCCATCCTGCAGCCAGCCTCTGCGCACCCAGCCAACGGATGAGTGTCTTCTGGTCGCGCTGCGCAGCCTGGCAGATGGTGATGTAAAAAAAGCCACCAGGCATCTGGAAGAGATAATTCAGCAAGAGCCGTCCCATATTGTGGCATTGAAGACCCTGGGCAATATCTGCTTCCACAATGGCGAGCTGGACCGCGCTATTCTCACCTACAAGAAGGTGCTGGACACAGACCCGCGTTACATCGATGTGCTCTATGACCTTGGCGTGGCATACTATTATCGGGGCGACCTGAACGAATCGGCGCAGTATTTCCGGACGCTTCTGCGTATAGATGCCAATTACAAAGCGGCGCTCTACAGGCTAGGACTGACGTGCTTTCATCTGGGGTTGCTGGATGAAGCCATCACCAATCTATCGCGCTGTGTTGCTCTGTCGCCAAAAAACATCATGGCGCGTCACCATCTCGCGGTTGCTCTGTTCGCCAAGGGCGATTGCGAGCAGGCGTGCCAGGAGTTTCGAACCGTAACTTTGAAAAATCCCGAAAACTCTGCGGCATTCTATCAGCTCGGCCTGGCTTATAAAGAAGCGAACAAGCTGCCCAAGGCTCTGGAGGCTTTCGAGCGCGCTCTGAAGCTGGAACCACAAAACCAGCGCGTGGAACGCGAGCTGAAAGAATTGCAGCAGCAGACGCCGTAGCGTTGGCAGGCATAGGGTATAGGGTGTGGCGATACGGGTTAAGGTCTTGGTGGTCAAAAGGAATGAATCTGAATAAACCACTAAGTCACGAAGGGGCACAAAGGTACACCCTGAAAGACCAAACACTGTGGTCTTCGTGGTAAGAAATCTGTAAACAGGAGACACTATCTTGAAGACGATTATCGAACCATTCCGGATTAAGATGACCGAGCCCATCAAGCTCATCTCCCCGGAAGAACGGGTTCGGGCGCTTGCACGGGCCCACAACAATGTGTTTTTGCTCGACGCCGAGGACTGCTGCATCGATCTGTTGACTGACAGCGGCACCGGCGCCATGTCTACGGAGCAATGGGCTGCCCTAATGCTTGGCGATGAGAGTTATGCCGGCAGCAAGTCCTGGAAGAAATTTGAAGCGACCATCAAACACATATCCAACATCAAGCACGTGTTTCCGACCCACCAGGGGCGCGCTGCTGAAAACATTCTGGCGCAAACGCGACTGAAGCCCGGCGACATCGTGCCCAACAACAGTCATTTTGATACTACCCGCGCCAACATCGAATTCGTGGGTGCGCAGGCCGTCGATTTCGTCTGCCACGAGGGTCTGGATACTGCACTCGAAGCGCCCTTTAAGGGCAATATGGATCTGCAAAAGCTGGAGTTGTGTGTGGACGAGCATGGTGCGGAAAAAATCCCGTTCGCAATGATTACGGTGACCAACAACACCGGCGGCGGCCAACCGGTCTCGATGGAGAACATCCGCAAAGTCAAGTCGATACTGGCGCGCCATGACATCCCGCTGGTGATCGACGCCTGCAGATTCGCCGAAAATGCTTACTTCATCCATGAGAATGAGCCCGGCTATGACAGCAAGTCTCTGCTGGAGATTGCGCGCGAGATGTTTTCTTATGCCGATGCCGCAACCATGAGCTGCAAAAAGGATGGACTTGCCAACATCGGCGGGTTTTTCATCTGTAATGACGACGAGTGGGCGGAAGACTTTAAGAATCTGCTCATCCTGCGCGAGGGCTTCCCCACCTATGGCGGTCTTGCGGGACGCGATCTGGAAGTAATTGCCGTGGGCTTGATGGAGGCGCTCGATTATCATTATCAAGTTTATCGCCACGCCACGGTCACGTATCTGGGCAAGAAACTAGACGAGCTGGGCGTCCCCTACGTCCGGCCTGTTGGCGGCCACGCTGTTTTCCTGGACGCCAAAGCTTTTCTGCCGCATCTGCCGGCGTCACAGTATCCGGGCATCGGGCTGGTGAACGCGCTCTACCTGGATGGCGGCGTTCGTGCGGTCGAGCTTGGCAGTGTCATGTTTGGCAAACCGGATGGTCAGGGAAATGAACAACCGGCGCCGCTCGAACTGGTCAGACTTGCCTTCCCACGCCGGGTCTACACACAGAGCCACTTCGACTATCTGGTCGAGGTTATCGCTGATGTGTGGCAAGAACGGGATGCTATCAAAGGGTATCGTATCACCAGCCAGCCGGATTTCCTGCGCCACTTTACCTGCCATTTTGAGCCCGTGTCATAGCACCGCAGCACATTCTGAGCACCTTTCTGCACGATCCTGTTTTACATGCCAATCTTTTAACCATTCACAGCTTTAGCCGCTCTGCATTCTATCCGATTTAATTATATCGATACATATCGATAGTTCAGTTGGCGTTCATGCGGAAACTCTGAAGAGTTGTCATGCCG
>CAZVSL010000184.1:10641-10851 GCA_964629935.1 uncultured Calditrichaceae bacterium
CGGCATGTTGTAAGCCGGAATCTATATGCCGCCACGTAGACGATTCCCACTTACAATATGCGGGAATGACGGAAAACGGCGAGTTTCCGGATGGACACTATTTAGCTCTTAACCACAAAATCTCAGGGATTCATGGAGAATTTGCACGACCGCACGGATGCGCTCAAACGCAATTACCGCAAGACCCTCGAAATTGCCCTCACTTTTTCG
>CAZVSL010000185.1:0-10820 GCA_964629935.1 uncultured Calditrichaceae bacterium
GAGGAAGTTCGCGCTATTCTCGAAGAGGGCATGGCAGTCAAAGACCGGCCGGTGGTGATGGATTTCATGGTACAGGAAGAGGAAAACGTCTTTCCGATGGTGCCCGCCGGCGCTTCGTTGACAGAAATGGTTGATACCGACCAACCAGTATGATTTCAATATCGCGTCAAACACACGGGCGCCTGCTTCAGGCTGCCCGCTGGCCTGAAGCAGCGGGCGCCTGCAAGCAGCACGACCCAAATCACACCATCACCCAAAAGTGACGAAAATTATGAAACACACAATCTTAGTTCACTTCCAGAATAATTTTAATGCGTTGTCACGCATCATCGGGCTGTTCAGCGGACGTGGCTTCAGCATCGATAGCGTCAGCTTCGGTGAAGCCAGGGAGCCGGGCATGGCTATCATGACCATCACAACCCGCGGCGACGAACGCATTATTGAGCAGATCAATAACCAGCTAAACAAGATCGTCGATGTCGTCAAAGTTTCAGACCTGACGTATGAGCCGTTTGTCGAACGCGAGCTCGCCCTGGTGAAGGTCAGCTCAACGCCGGAATCGCGCTCAGAGATCATCGAGGTCGTGAATGTCTTTCGCGCCAAGATCATCGACATCAGCCCGCAGTCCCTCACCATCGAGGTGACCGGTAAAAAGGACAAGCTCGATGCGGCCATCGGCATGTTTCAGCCGTTTGGTTTGCTCGAGGTCGCGCGCACCGGCAGCGTCGCCCTCAAGCGGGAATTCAAGGGGCAGACATGATGATGTGTTTGTGTCTCTTGCGCAGCTCATGAAAGAACAAACATGGCACGCCTTCAGGAATCAGTCGAAGCGTATTGTTTTTACGAGTTTGGTCATCCCTCGGCTTCGCTCGAAATGACGAGGCGGTCGTTAGCGTTTATTGGCAGTCCCGATAGAAGTCCGACAAACCAAGGATGTTCAAACCTACAACGAGAATTATCAGAAAGGAAACCCCATGAAGCTCTATTATGACAACGAGGCCGACCTCTCCCTCCTATCCGGCAAAACCGTTGCCGTGCTCGGTTATGGCAGCCAGGGCCATGCTCACGCCCTCAATCTGAAAGAAAGCGGGGTCGATGTGGTTGTGGGATTGCGCAAATCTAGCGCTTCCTGGAAGCAGGCCGAAGGCGATGGTCTCAAAGTTCTGGAGACCGCCAGGGCGGCGGAAGCCGGCGATATCATCATGCTGCTAATGCCGGATACTACTCAGCCAGCCGTCTATGAGCGCGATGTCCGTCTCAATCTCAAACCCGAAAATGCGCTGGCCTTTGCGCACGGCTTCAACATCCATTACAACCAGATCGTGCCGCCTGAGCAAATCGATGTGTTCATGATCGCGCCCAAGAGTCCGGGCCATCTGGTGCGGCGCGTGTTTCAGGAGGGCGCCGGTACGCCATGTCTGCTCGCGGTGCATCAAAATGCTTCCGGCAAGGCCAAAGACATCGCGCTGGCCTACGCAAAAGGCATTGGCGGGACGCGCGCCGGCGTCATCGAAACCACGTTTAAGGAGGAGACCGAGACCGATCTTTTCGGCGAGCAAACCGTGCTTTGCGGCGGCGTCACCGAGCTTGTCAAAGCTGGCTTCGATACGCTTGTGGAAGCTGGCTATCAGCCGGAAATCGCCTATTTTGAATGCTTGCACGAGCTCAAACTCATCGTCGATCTGTTCTATGAAGGCGGCATTGCCGGCATGTACTACTCCGTCAGCGATACGGCGGAATTTGGCGGCATGACGCAAGGTCCCAAAGTGATCGATGCTGGTACGAAACAACGCATGCGCGACATTCTGACACGGGTGCAGAATGGCGAATTCTCACGCGAGTGGATTCTTGAAAACCAGGCTGGCCGGCCGGTTCTGAATGCACTGCGGCGCCAGCATGATGAGCTGGAAATCGAATCAGTCGGCAGACGGTTGCGCGAAATGATGGCCTGGATCATTAAAAAGGGATAGAATTATGGCTGAAGCACGCAAGCAGATCCAAATCTTTGATACCACGCTGCGTGATGGTACGCAAGCAGAGAAAGTATCCTTTTCGGCAGACGACAAACTGCGCATCGCCAGAAAGCTGGATGAGTTCGGCGTGCATTACATCGAAGGCGGCTGGCCAGGCTCGAATCCAAAGGATCTGGCTTTCTTTGAAAAAGCACAAAGAACGAGGTTTCAGACAGCCCAAATCGTGGCGTTTGGCAGCACCATGCGTGCCGCCAGCGAGCCCAAAGCCGACGCCAATCTGCAGGCGCTTATCCGAGCGCATACGCCAGCGGTTTCAATTTTCGGAAAGTCCTGGTTGCTGCATGTGCACAAGTCGCTGCGGGTCTCGCCGTCAGAGAATCTCAAATTGATCGAACAATCTGTTGCATACCTCAAAGGACATGACAAAGAAGTGATCTATGATGCCGAGCATTTTTTTGACGGCTATCGTGATGATCCCTATTACGCCCTGCAAACGCTGGCGGCCGCACAAGCTGGCGGCGCGGACGTTCTGGTCCTGTGCGATACAAATGGCGGCACACTGCCTGTAGACTTAGCTAAAATCGTACAAACTGTGGCACAGAGATTCAGTTTGCCGCTTGGCATCCACGCGCATAATGATTCTGAAGTTGCCGTTGCCAACACCTTGATGGCAGTCGAGCACGGCTGTGTGCATGTGCAGGGCACGCTCAATGGCCTTGGTGAACGCTGCGGCAATGCCAATCTCTGCTCGATTATCCCAAATTTGCAGCTCAAGCAGGGATACCGCTGCGTTGCAGACGACAAACTCGCCACCCTGACTTCTCTTTCGCACTACATCAGCGAAGTGGCCAATCTGTCGCATGCCACCTTCTCGCCCTATGTCGGCAGAAGCGCTTTTGCACACAAAGGCGGCGTGCACGTCAGCGCAGTGATGAAAGATGCGCACACCTACGAGCATGTCGAGCCTGAGCAAGTGGGAAATGAAAGACGCGTGCTGGTCTCTGACCTTTCCGGCCGCAGCAATGTTTTCTATAAAGCCGAAGAGCTGAAGATCGATTTGGACGGTGAGACTGACAGGGTATCTGCTATCGTGCAGGAGCTCAAGCATCTGGAAAATCAAGGTTACGTTTACGAAGCGGCCGAGGGCTCATTCAAACTCCTGATCGAGCGGATGCTCAACAAGTGGCAGGATTTCTTTCAGCTCGAGGGCTTTCGTGTTACCATCGAGAAGAACGCTACGCAGCCGCCCCGCTCTGAAGCAACCATCCGTCTGAATGTCAACGGCCGGGTTGAGCACACCGCCGCGGAAGGCAATGGCCCGGTGCATGCTCTGGACCGCGCTTTGCGCAAGGCCTTGATCCAGTTCTACCCTGAGCTGAGAGAAATGCATCTGTCAGACTACAAAGTACGGGTGCTCAATGAAAACGCGGCAACCGGCGCGAAGGTCCGCGTGCTCATCGAGTCATCAGCCAACGGCAGCAGTTGGGGGACAGTCGGCGTTTCGGAGAATATCATCGAAGCAAGCTGGCAGGCGCTCATGGAGAGCTTTTCCTATTTTCTGCTACAGCGTCGAGCGGAGAAAGCCCCATCTACGGCGGAGAAATGCCTCACATGAGCCGGAGAAATGACGAGGTGCGGGAGTTTGATGGCGTAATGCTCTGTTGTTGGATGAATGGGTTGCTGGAGTAATGGATTGTAGGTGATGGCGTCGGAGTTGACGCTTCAGCGTGGTTCGGGACTGGTGACAGCCTAAACCTACATATTTATCCCTCGTTTGGAGAAACAATTCAGGTTAAACAATACATCGGAGAACAAACCGGGAGAAGATAAAATGGAAAGCCAGGTCATCATTTTCGACACCACGCTGAGAGACGGTGAGCAAGCTCCGGGCTTCAACATGAATCTCGAGGAAAAGTTGCGCATGGCCGAGCAGCTCGAGCGCCTCAACGTGGATGTGGTCGAGGCTGGCTTCCCGGTTGCATCGGATGGCGACTTCCTGGCTGTGCGGGAAATCGCAAAGCGCGTCCAGCATGCCACTGTCGCCGGTCTGTGTCGCACCCGCCCAGCCGACATCGACCGCGCGTGGCAGGCGCTGCAACACGCCAGAAGCCCCCGCATTCACACATTCATTGCCACTTCCGACATACACTTGCAGCACAAGTTGCGCAAAAGCAAGACCGAGGCGCTTAAAGATGCCGTACAAGCGATACAGCATGCCAAAAGCCTGTGCAATGATGTAGAATTTTCCGCCGAAGACGCGACGCGCAGCGACCGGGGCTATCTTGCAGACGTATTCACTGCCGCTATTGAGGCTGGCGCTGCAACCCTAAACGTGCCGGACACGGTTGGCTACTCCCTGCCCTGGGAATTTGGCGAGCTCATCGAGTTTTTGCTGGAGAATGTGGCTGGTATTGAAGATGTAGTTCTGAGCGTACACTGTCATGATGACCTCGGCCACAGCGTTTCGAATTCCTTAACAGCGTTGCATAAAGGCGCCCGTCAAGTCGAATGCACTATCAACGGCATCGGTGAACGCGCCGGTAATGCAGCGCTTGAGGAAATCGTCATGAGCGTAAATACGCGACCCACGGCATTCGACTTGACCACGAAAGTCAATACCACGGAATTGTATGTGACCAGCCAGCTTCTTACCGAAATAACCGGCGTCAGGACACAGCCAAACAAAGCTATCGTTGGCGACAATGCTTTTGCCCATGAGGCCGGCATTCACCAGGACGGTATGCTCAAGAACGCGCTGACCTACGAAATCATGACACCAGAGTCAGTAGGCGTACCCGACAGCAAACTGGTGCTGGGTAAGCATTCCGGACGCAATGCTCTGCGCGATAAGCTTGTGCGACTCGGATTTCAGCCAAACGATGAGCAGTTGCAGCGCATCTACAAAGCGTTTATCGATCTCGCTGACGCGCGCAAGAACGTGCCGGACAATGATCTCATCGCAATTGCAAAGCGAGAGTTGAGACTTAGAAAATCAAAAAAAACAACCAGAGCACTACAAACCTGTTAGGATGATGTACCATGACTATCACAGAGAAAATTCTTGCACGCCACGCTGGCAAAGACAGGGTTGAGCCCGGCGATAATGTCTGGGTTGATGTCGATGTGCTGATGACGCACGATGTCTGTGGCCCGCCCACGTTTGCTATCTTCAAAAAGCAGTTCGGGGAAAAGGCGCGGGTCTGGGACCGCACCAAAGTCGTGATCATTCCGGACCACTATATTTTCACACAAGACAAATACGCCAACCGAAATGTGGATATTTTGCGGCGGTTCGCTGCCGAGCAGGACCTGCCGCATTTCTACGATGTCGGCACACCACGCTATAAAGGTGTCTGTCACATCGCGCTGCCGGAAGAAGGTTTTACCCGGCCGGGCGAAGTTCTGTTCGGCACGGACTCGCATACCTGTACCGCCGGCGCGTTCGGCCAGTTCGCGACCGGCATCGGCAATACAGATGCTGCTTTTATCCTGGGTACAGGCAAGCTCTGGGTCAAGGTCCCTCCTACCCTGAAATTCGTGTTCGAAGGCGAAATTCATCCTTACGTGATGGCAAAGGATATGATCCTGAAAATCATCGGCGACATCGGTGTGGACGGCGCCAGCTACAAATGTATGGAATTCGCCGGCGATGGCGTCCAGCGCCTGGATATGGAGGGCCGTATGACTCTGGCCAACATGGTGATCGAAGCCGGCGGCAAGAACGGCGTTATCGAGCCGGACGAAACTACGTTCGACTATCTCGAGAAACGCACCAACCATCACTACGAAGCGGTGTTCAACGATCCGGGTGCGCGCTACCACAGCGTGCGGGTCTACAAATCAAAGGAGCTGCAACCCATGCTGGCCAAACCGCACTCGCCGGATAATAAGTCGACTGTGTTCGAGATGCGCAACCAGCGGCTCACGCGAGCCTACATCGGCTCATGCACCGGCGGCAAGCTCAGCGATTTTGTTGCCGCAGCCCAAATCCTGAAAAAGCAAACGGTTAAGATCGATACGTTCATCGTGCCCGCAACCACAGAGATCGCTGACAACCTCAACACCCTGAAGATCAATGGCGAAACATTGAGCGAGATATTTCTGAACGCCGGCGCAAAGATCGGCCAGGCCTCCTGCGCCGCCTGTCTCGGCGGGCCAGCCGATACCTTCGGCCGCCTGAACCGCGACGACGAAGTGTGTATCTCGACGACGAACCGTAACTTCCCCGGCAGAATGGGCTCGAAAAAATCGGAGGTCTATCTGGCCTCACCATACACTGTGGCGGCCTCGGCGATTACGGGCAAGATTACGGATCCGAGGGATTTTATGTAGGAGTGGCAGTAGCAGTGGCAGTGTGGCAGTGGCAGTGGCAGTAGCAGTGGCAGTGTGGCAGTAGCAATGGCAATGCTATTCCTTTGTGTTCTTTGTGTCTAACTGGTAGGACGAAACTCAGTAGTTTGATATCAAAATAGGAAGCAATACCATGTCACAGAAAATCATCGGCAGAGCCTTCGTACTTGGCGAAAATATCGACACAGACCAGATTATCCCGGCCGAGCATCTGGTTTACAGTCTTGACAATGAAGAAGAAAACAAGTTCTATGGCCGCTATGCCCTGTCGGGAGTGCCGGAGGCGCTATCAGGGCTGCCGGATGGTGGCATTCCCTTTACCGCGCCGGAGAAGTTCGAGTCACAGTTCACCATAATTGTGGCCGGCAAGAACTTTGGCTGCGGCTCTTCACGCGAACATGCCCCGGCCGCTCTGCAGATCGCCGGCGTCAAGGCGGTGGTGGCGCCCAGTTACGCCCGCATTTTCTACCGCAATGCCGTGGACGGCGGCTTCGTCATTCCGTACGAAAGCGAAGAGGATCTGAGTGAAAAAATTCACACGCACGATGAATTGGAGATCGACCAGCAAAACCACTCGCTAAAAAATCTGCGCACAGGCCAGCAATTCTGCCTCAAACCGCTCGGTGACGTGGCTGACATCATCAGGGCAGGCGGCATTTTCGCCTACGCCCGCGACACGGGAATGGTAGGATAGAAGAGGAGTGAGGGCCGGAAACCGCAGACCGGAGACTGAAAACCGGTTTCCGATTTCCGGTTTACGAACTACGAATCACGAATAGTGAGAGACATGAGCCAAAAAGAACAGCATAGAACCAAAAGCATCGTCGCTCTTCCTGGCGACGGCATCGGCGTAGAAGTAACCCGCGCCGCCATGCGTGTGCTGCAAGCTGCGGGCAAGAAGCATGGGCTGTCCTTCGAAATTCAGGAATTCCCGGTTGGCGGCGCTGCCCTCGATACGCAGGGCACGCCCATCAAGTTTGAAGTCATAGAAGCGTGCCAGGGCGCTGACGCAGTCTTTCTCGGCGCCGTCGGCGGACCGAAATGGGATAACAACCCCAAAGAGCTGCGCCCGGAGATCGCGCTTCTTACTTTACGCAAGGAGCTTGACTTGTTCACAAATTTCCGGCCGGTCAAGGTCTACGATTCGCTCGTGCACGCCTCAACTTTAAAACCGGAAGTCATCCGGGGCGTCGATGTTCTCGTTGTGCGTGAGCTCACCGGCGGCATCTATTTTGGCAAACCCCGAGCCACTGAGCAAGTAAACGGTGAAGAGCGCGCCATCGATACCATGGTATACCGGACTTCTGAGATCGAGCGTATCGCTCGCGTAGCGTTTGAAGCAGCACGTTTACGACGTCAGAAAGTCACGTCTGTGGACAAGGCCAATATTCTGGCCACCTCCCAACTCTGGCGCAAGACAGTAGCAAGGGTTGCCCGAAACTACCCGGAGGTAAAGTTTGAGCACATGCTGGTAGACAATTGCGCCATGCAAATCGTACGTGCGCCGGCGCAATTCGATGTCATTCTCACAGAAAACATGTTCGGCGACATTTTGAGCGACGAAGCTTCCATGCTCACCGGCTCGCTTGGCATGTTGCCGTCTGCAAGCCTCGGCCATGGTGTTGCCATGTATGAACCGGTGCATGGCTCCGCACCAGATATTGCAGGGCAGGACAGAGCCAATCCCATCGCCGCCATCGGTTCCATCGCCATGATGTTCCGCTATTCATTTGAATTGAGTGAGGCAGCAGCCCAAATCGAACAAGCAATTAGCTCAGTCCTGGAAAGCGGTTTTCGCTGCGCAGATTTCGCTGAACCGAATCAGAGAGTCCTGGGGACAACCGCAATGACTGACAAAATAATCGCACGGCTATAATATCTTCAGTTAATGTGGCATTGCTTCCGCGGGCTGAAGCTGGCACTTGTACAGAAATAGCCATTGCAACAGGAAAGCAGAATGCAATCATTCCTCTACAATGTCGCGCAGGAAAAGGACGCCTGCGGTACCGGGTTTGTTGCCGATATTGCCGGCAACAAAAGCCACGCTATCCTGCAGAAAGCGCTCGAAGCGGTGACAAACATGAGTCACCGTGGCGGCGCCAACGCCGATGGCAAGTCAGGCGATGGCGCCGGCGTTTTAACGCAGATTCCCCACAAGATCATCGGGTCATTTTTACAGCAAATCGGGATGAACAAAATAAGACAGGAAGATTTGGCTGTCGGGATGTGTTTCTTCCCAAAGCCGGTTTCGCCGGAAGTCCAATACATCGCCGGCCGTTGTAAAACTGTCGTTGAAAACACGCTCGCACAAAATGGCTTCAACGTATTGGGCTGGCGAAAAGTACCTGTCAACCCCGGCGTACTCGGGCCGGCGGCTGCAGCCGAATGTCCACACATCGAGCAGGTGCTGATTGCGCGTTGCCATCGAATCCCTTTCGAAGCCAACTTTGAGCGCCAACTCTATATTGCTCGCAAACAGGTCGAAAGTCAGATTGCGGTGGCGAGACAACAAGCATCCGACGAGTCTGCATGGGATTCTTTTTACGTTGTCTCACTCTCACACCGCACTATCGTCTACAAAGGGCTTTTCATCGCTCCGCAGCTTGCACGGTTCTATCAAGACCTGCAAAATCGTGAATACGAGACCGCATTTGCAGTATTCCATCAAAGATACAGCACCAACACCTTCCCGACATGGAAGCTGGCGCAGCCGTTTCGCTTGCTGGCACATAATGGCGAAATCAACACCATCCGCGGCAATGAAAACTGGATGCGGGCGTGGGAATCGTCTCTGGATCGGGAGACTACTGAGCACGATCCTGATATTCACCAAATGCTACCTATTCTCGAAGCAGGCGGCAGCGATTCTGCAAAACTTGACAATGCCACCGAGCTCCTGACTCGCAACCATCGCGATGTGTTACATGCCATGCTCATGCTTATGCCGGAGGCTTACGAGCACAATAGCCTCATATCGGAAAATTTGCGTGCATTTTATGAATATCATGAAGCCATCATGGAGCCATGGGATGGTCCTGCCGCAGTTGCCTTCAGCGACGGCCGGTTTGTCGGGGCTCATCTCGACCGCAACGGTTTGCGTCCCGCGCGCTACGTCATCACCAGGGATGGCATTGTCGTCCTCGCCTCCGAAGTTGGCGCCGTCCGGTTTCCTGAGCGCGATATTGTTGAGAAAGGCCGCCTGGGACCCGGCCAAATCCTTGCCGTCGATCTCAGCGCAGGCACGTTTTTACGTGATGCTGAAATTAAAGCCAGTTACGCAGATAACCGGTATGCAGATTGGCTGGATGCCAACAGATCCAGCCTGCCAAACATCCTGCCGGCCGAGAATATATGGAACGATTCCAGGGCGCCGGAGGAGCTAACGCGCAAGAAGATTGCTTTTGCCTATGGCAAGGAAGTCGATAGCTATTTGCAACCCATGGCCGAGACCTCCAATGTTGCCGTCGGTTCGATGGGCGACGACACGCCGTTGACGCCGTTTTCCGGCACACCACGCATGATGTGTTCCTACTTCAAGCAGAAGTTTGCACAGGTAACGAATCCGCCTATCGATCCGATTCGCGAGCGCTCGGTGATGTCACTGACAACCAGACTGGGGCATAGAGGCAACTTCTTGCAGGACCACGAACAGAACACGAAGTTCATCGTGCTACCAAGTCCGGTATTGACACGGCAACAGTTCGAATGGCTGAAAAATCTGGACAAAGAGCAATTCCGAACCCGGAAGCTTTCGGCGTTGTTCGAGGTAAGCAAGGGACCGGCAGAGATGGAGCGCGCCCTGGAAGATTTACTCAAACAGGCTACCCAGGCAGTGGACGAAGGCTGCTCGGTTCTGATTCTCTCAGACCGCAACATCGACCGGCATCGGGCAGGAATTCCGTCTCTCCTCAGCGTCAGCGCGGTGCACCATCATCTCATCCGTAACGGCCGGCGCATGCAAGTTAGTATTGTCATCGAAACCGGCAAGGCACGCAACGAGCACCACATCGCCTGTCTGATTGGCTACGGCGCCACTTGTGTCTATCCATATTTGGCATACGAGGTGATCGCAAGAGAGATCGTAGAACGGAATCCGCAGTTATGCCGGGAGCAAGCGCTATTGAATTACACACACTCTCTCAAAAAAGGCTTGCTTAAGATCATGGCTAAAATGGGTATTGCCTCGGCGACAAGCTATCACGGCGCTCAAAATTTTGAAGCCATCGGGCTACAAAAGGAAGTCGTTGATCGCTATTTCACTGGCACAGAATCCCGTCTTGGCGGCGTTGGTCTGGAGGCTATCGCTGAAGATGTCTTGGAGCTGCACCGGGCTGCTTTTTCAGACCAGGTTCAACTGCCGGATTATGGCATGTATCGCTTCAGAAAGAACGGCGAACCACACTCCTTCAATCCAAACGTGATGCGCCCCTTGCACCGCGCTGTCAAGAGAGGCGACAACAAAGAGGCCTACGATCTCTTCGCAAAAGTAGTGGAACG
>CAZVSL010000186.1:0-5544 GCA_964629935.1 uncultured Calditrichaceae bacterium
CAACCGCAATGCCAACGGATACCTCGTGACCCGGCGCACATTGAAGAACGAGATCCGCCTGTGGCAGATCACTAATGGCGGCACGCCGGACCAACCGATCATCGAGACGCCGCTTTTGAATCAACCGCAGCCCGGCGATGAGTTCCGCGTCGTTCTCTCCTCAGACGCCACAGGCAACCATTGCACTGTGTTCATCAATGGCGAGGAAGATGTCACAGTGACGGACCCGGACTTCTTTATCGACCCACGCTCACGTTCGGAATTTTATTGCGGCGTCATGCTGGCAGGCGGGAGACAGAATAATGTGGATAATTTCACTGCGCTACTCTCGGAGCTGCCTGTTAGTGTTGATGAGCCCGTTGCCTCTGTGCCCGCAACCTTTGCGCTGTCACAAAACTATCCCAACCCATTCAACCCGCAAACGCAGATCGATTACGTTGTGCCAACCGCCGCGCATGTCGAAGTCACCATATTCAATATTATGGGACAACGCGTACGCACGCTATTCGATGGTTTGCAGGACTCAGGACAGTACACAATTTCATGGGATGGCCGCGGCCAAAGCGGATTGCCGCTGGCGAGCGGGACTTATCTCTTGCGCCTGCGGGCCGGAGATTTTACACAAGTACGGCGTATGCAATTGCTGAAATAGCTGTTCTGCACCAGACGGCTATTACCAGATATAACGCCATGCTGATCGACTGGACAGCATGGCGTTTTTTGTACGGGGCGACCGTCTGAAGAACCACGTTTCTTCAGAGGAGTGATAGGATCATGTTAGGGGAATTCCGGCGCCTAAATGTAGTATATGGTGTGGGCCACAACATGGGCAAAAGCCCGCGGGACGCTACCTGACCATCTTTATGATCTGTCTTGCAAAAACAGCAGCGAGGGCGAGCAAGCCGAACATGGCCAGATAAACCGTCAAACGAATTTCATCAGAGGGGAAATGCAAGGCGGCGGGGTCGCCATAGAGCACCACACCAGACCAGAAGTAGGGATTTCTGTTCTCGTTTTCGAGATATGACAGTTTTGCAGCTTGCAACGCTTCGGCTTTGTTGCGACCCAGGCGCAGGTTGCGATAGAATTCAGCGAAGAGCGGGCTTCTTTCCTGAACAGGAACAAGCCACAAGCTGGCTATGAGACTGGGGACGCCAGCATGAATAAAGCCGTGCAGCATACCAGCAATACCGATTCCACCACCTGTGTAGCTTGCTCTTTTGATCTCGCAGTCACTCAGTACTGCGAGTTCCGCCTGTAAGTCCGTGTTGAAGAGCTCGTACGCATTCAAATGTTTGGCGGCGTCCGGTGCGAAGCTAATATGTGAATAGAGCGGCGCACGGTCGTTAAGCATAGCAGGCAGCGCCAGATGGAGCAATTCATACTTTGGAGCCTCGCTATTGAACTTGAGCTTGGTTGCGTTTTTGCCGGTGTAGGTTTCACTGTGCCTTCGGCCGAATATATTGGTCAGTATCTCCAGCTCAACGCCGACATCTGCTGCAGTTTGATATGTATGACCGTTGGTTTGACCGTTACCGCTTTCCTCCTGTCCGGGGGATTCTGGTCGTGCGGCGGCGAAAGCCAGCAGGATCTTGCCCTGCGCCTGGTCATTTGAGGGTTTTGTTCGCAAAAATGCTGAAAAGGGAATGTACAGCATGGGATGGCTTTCGACCAGATATTTTGCGTTTTTGTAGTCTGAGCGATCGAGCAGGTCGCCGGGATTGGTGACGAGCGCTTCAAAAGGTGCACGTTTTAGAACATCATCGGGCGAAAACAACAAGAGCTGGCCTTTTTCCACCAGGGGCATGACCGGCTCCATCAGCAGTTTGTACAGGTGCGCGGCCTGGTCGACACGAAAACTGGTCGCTGGCGCTGAGCTGATAAAGTCGTAGTTGTCACTGTTGCGGAACACTGGATTCATCTCTCGCACTAAGGTCTCTATTGAAGAGCGGTTGGCTTTGACGCGGATGCATTGTAGATCCTCAGGCGTAACAACCAGAATGTAGGTGGCATTGTAACCCACCAGATAGTGAATCAAGGAAGCCTTGAGCTCTTTGAGTAACGCCTGTGTTCTGGCCAGGGTCTGGACGGGCGGCTTGAATAGTCGTGCAACCTCCGGCGCTGATTCTTCTATGGTATCGAGGAAGGTCTGTTCTTTGCGAAGCAGGTCATTAATTTCCTGCTTTACCTGCGCGATTTGCTCAAGGTTTTCCCGCCGGTCGCCGTGCCATGTGTCCCAAAGCAGATTCCATTTTTGCCGGATTGCGCTGTTCGTACGATCAATTCGATTTCGGACGGAATCGGCAAGAGCGGAGCGCGTGGTGAAGCGAGCTTCCTTCGTATTCAGAAAATGTTTTACCGCTTTGTATGTCTCAATGACATGGTAAATCTGCTGCAGGTCGCCGACTGAAGCATAGGCATTGATAGCCGGGATAATCAGGTCGCTTTTGATATCAAAATATCTGTAATTCGGATCATTGATGCATAGAAAGAAATACTCATCGAGGTATTTCAAGGCGCTATCGGCGCTGGCCACTGCCATCTTTGGAAAATCCGTTTGCAGATAGGTTCGAATCAGGCCTGCCTGGCCTGCCAGCATCGCCAGATACGAACCGGACTCGACTCCCAGCTCAATTGCGTGCAGGAAGTAGGTTTCAGCGCTTTCGATATCTGCGTTGGCAAGCTCTATCGTACCCTGCATCCAGCGATGGTTGGCGGCAAATGGAAGTTGAAATGTTTGTCTGGCGAGTGCGTCTGCCCTGGAAAGATAGTATTTTGCATTTTCCCAGTTCTGATGGCTTATGTACATGCCTGCCAGTCTGAGAAAACACCTCTCAATTTCATGGATGTCTTGCACGGACTGGGCATAACGTACGACCGCTTCGTAAGCTTCTTTCGCCGCTTCTGTTTCGCCACGACTGTTTCGCAGGTCGGCAAGAGCAAAAAGGGCTCTGTAAGATAAATCATGGTTGCGGTCGGCAAGCTTGCGGCATTGCTTCAGGTAGGCTTCCGCCTGGTCAAGTTTGCTCAGACGCGTCAGCAGCTCGGCCATTGCAAAATATATGGCCGCAGGATCTGCGAGCTGGTCATCTTCCTGTGCCAGTTTCGCAGCCAGGCGATAGTATTCCAGCGCCGGTTCGATGTTGTTTGTTTGAGTCAGGGTGCGCGCGAGAGTTAGCTGAAGTTGCACGAGCTCTTGCCGGGCCGACAGTTTTCCGGCAAGCAGCAGACCCTCGCGGGCAACCTCTACAACCTCTCGCAGTTGCTGTCTGCTTACGTACACCTCGCATAATTTCAGCCGGAGGTCCAGCGTCTGATGCGCAGCGCCGATAGTGTTTGCGAGATCCAGCGCTCTGCGCAAGTAGACGACTGCAGAATCAGATCGGTCCATAGTCAACGCATTGGCGGCCAGGGCGGTCAGCAACGTCACTTCAAGACCAGGAGAAAAGGAATCGACGCACGACAACGCTTTGCGGTAGGCCTGATTCGAAGCTGTCAGGTTTTTCTGCTCCCGCAAGATCTCCGCGAGAACGCGATAGCCATGGGCATCCGTACTGTCTGTGCTCAGGTATGCATGGATGGTGCTTTCGGCTTTCTTCAGGTTGCGAACGCGCAGCCGCCACATGGCGTAGCCAAGCTCGTATAGAGCCTTCTGTTCGTCAGCCCTTCTAATATCTCTTAGAATCGATGCAAGGGTATTGGTTCGCCGCAAAGCGACGCAGGATTCAACAAGAATCTCGAGGGTTTCTCTGGACCGTGATCCCAGTTTGAACGCAGTTTCACTAAGCTGCTGGGCTGCTGCTAGTTCATTGCGCCGCCAGAAAACTCTCGCCAGAGCGGCAGCGTTGTTTGGCTCCTTCGGATTGGCTTCGTGGGCTTCTTTAAAGAATGCCTCAGCTTCGGCCAGGGAATTGTCATACCAATAAACATCAGCCAATGTTAGATAGGCCCGGGTAAGACTGGAATCGCGTGCGATTACATTTTGCAGATGCACGATCGCTTGCTGATAGTCACCCGCACTTGCAGCCTCAAGCGCATCGCGATACAATTCATGTGACGTTTGGGGATTTATCGGAAAACTGGAAACGGGTGAGAAAAGTGAAACTATACCGAGTAGTAGTGCTAAGCCATTGAATTTCATGCTTTATTGCGTCTCGCTAACCAAAGGATTGAGCCAATGAGTCGAGGTTATTGTCGCACGAGGATAGAGTGTGCGGACAGTGATATCGAGTTCTAAATATAGCGAATTGCCAATCCGGTGTCAACTGGTTTTTCCGGTTCAAATTATTCTTGCAAATCTATTGTCAATAGGTTATATTATTTGCTTATTGTTCAGAGGGCCCATTGCAGATAAATGAAGACAAAGTTCGGCAAATTGTCTATGAAGCGAGACGTATTCTGGGTCCGAGATCAAATCCCGATTTGCTCAAAAGAGTCACGAAAGAGGTCATCAGAAGGCTCAGTCAGGAGTCGGAGTCCGGTGACGATTTAAACCGATAACCGCTCGCTTTTCTAACGCCACATCGATATGCCGCGCCTTCGTGGCCACGCGTCAACTTCTTGACTTTTGAACTAAGTAATCGTAACTTGCGCCCTAATCTTTAGCTGGGAGGCAGAGGCGAAATGCGCAGAAACAATCTCTTCAGAACACTTATTATTTTACTAGCCATAGTATGGTCAGTGGTCGTGCTTTTCCCGACGTTTCAACTGCAGCAGCAGCGGGACCAGGCGGAACAATACTATACCACAATCACAGAGAACACGGCCCTGAATCGAAATGATATAAAAGCAGCCCTGCAAAGCGGCAATCTCGAGCTCAGAGTCCGCGACTCCTTTAAGGGGACGAATGGCAAAAGTCTCGATGACCTGATGGCCGACGTGCACAAGCTTATCAGACTGGATGAAAAGATCGCTGAAAATGAACCCAAATCGATTAAGCTCGGTCTCGATCTTCAGGGCGGCACCTATCTCGTCTATGAAGTTGATCTACCCAAGCTGCTGGAGAATGTAACCAAGGAACGGGATGTCCGTTTTGAGGATGCCCTGGAAGAAGTGCAGCGGCGAGTTAACACGCAGGGCGAGGATTTCTTCGATGCTTTGCAGCTTGTGTTTGAGGAAAAGGGCATGCGCTTAAACCGCTATTTCGGCAGCCGGGGAGATTCTGACTCGGATATCATCAACGACCTGCAGGAAAGAGCAGAGGACGCTGTTGTGCGGACCCTGGAAGTGCTGCGAAATCGTATCGACCAATTTGGTGTGTCGGAGCCGTCGATCACCAAATCAGGCGATCGCCGTATTGTCATCGAGCTTGCCGGCATTCAGGACGTGGAACGCGCCAAAAAGATCATCGGCACCACGGCCTTGCTTGAATTTCAGCTCGAAGAAGAGCAAGAGGTGCTGAATGCTGTGCTGGATGAGATCAATCGAGTGATGAAGCGGAAAATGAGCAACTCAGAGTCCGATTCGCTCTCGGTATCCGCCTTCGACACGGCTGGGCAGCAGAGGATACGCAAAGATACAGAGGTCGCTGTTTCCGACATCCTC
>CAZVSL010000186.1:5554-10710 GCA_964629935.1 uncultured Calditrichaceae bacterium
TCGGAGAAGAATATGAAGCAACAGGCGACACGGCCGCCGCTGATACCGAATCCGTCTTGCTCGACCAGGATGTCTTCCAGGACCGGCCCTTTGACGCGCTGCTTGCCGGGTTGCAGGGTTATGGCCTGGCTGTGCCGACCAAGAATGTGCGAACCGTAGAACGTATTCTCAACTCGCCGGAAGTTCGCGAGGTGATACCGGATGAGTCGGAGTTTTTGTTTTTTAACGAGCCGCAACAACGGGGCGACCAGGAATATTATCCGTTCCATTTGGTCAAGAAGGAACCGGAATTGACCGGCAACCTGATTTCGGGTGCGCAAGTACAGATCGGTAGCGAGTTGCAAGCCGGTCAATCCGTGGTTGGCATGGAATTGACCAACGAAGGCGCCAAGATATTCTCACGTGTAACGGGCGCCAATGTTGGCCGGCGTCTCGCAATCGTGCTCGATGAGAAGATCGTATCCATCCCAAATATTCAGGAGCGTATTCCTTCAGGCCGGGCGCAGATCACGGGCATGGCCAACATAGAAGAAGCCAAGGATCTTGCGTTAGTGTTGCGCGCTGGCGCGCTGCCTGCGCCGATTCACGTGATCGAAGAGCGCACGGTCGGTCCATCCCTCGGCCAGGATTCGATTCAGAAAGGAACTTACTCAGCGCTTGTCGGCCTGGCTTTGGTGGTTATTTTTATGGTGGTTTACTATCGCCTTTCCGGACTGGTGGCGAACACCGCTTTGTTCCTGAACATGCTTATCATCATGGCCGTGCTGGCCGGTTTTCACGCCACGCTGACCCTGCCGGGTGTAGCAGGTATCATTCTGACTATCGGTATGGCCGTGGATGCCAATGTCCTCATTTTTGAGCGAATACGGGAGGAGTTGCGCCAGGGTAAAACAGTGCGTGCTGCCATAGATAATGGCTACGGCCGAGCTTTCAAGACCATCCTGGATGCCAACATCACAACGCTTCTGACCGCGCTGGTTCTCTATCAATTTGGTACAGGCCCGATCCGGGGATTTGCCCTGACCCTTTCGATAGGCATTGTGGCAAGTATGTTTACGGCCATCGTCGTGACACGGGTCATCTTTGATTACTTCACAAACAGGCTGGCATTAAAGAAGTTGAGCATATAAATTTCCTGGAGCTAAATACACATGCAATTCCTGGCAGACGTAAACATAGATTTTATTGGAAGGCGCAAGCTGGCCGTCTTTGTGTCCGGTGCGCTAATTCTGATCGGTATTGTTTCTCTGATTATTAATAAGGGTCCGAATTACGGCATCGATTTTATTGGCGGCACCTCGATGGAGCTGAAGTTTGATGAGCCGATCTCCGTCGGCGAGGTGCGCGATGCTGTTTCGGCTGCGGGATTCCCCAATGCTGAAATCAAGCGCTTTGGTGCGCCTAACGAAATCATCATACGCGTGCAAGAGCAGGAGACCGGGACTGAAATAACCGGAACCATCAAGGAGAGTATTTCGGAACAAATACCCGGCAACCCATATGTCGTTCAATTGGTTGAAAAAGTAGGTCCCAAGATCGGATCGGAGCTGCGACAGGCGGCTATCCTTGCCATCCTCATCGCCTTGTTTTTTATCCTGCTATATATTAGCTGGCGTTTTGAATTTGTGTTTGCCATCGGCGCCATCGCAGCCCTGTTTCATGATATTATTATCACGCTCGGTGTTTTCTCGCTCTTGAATCTGGAGATCTCGCTCGCTATCATTGCTGCTTTTCTCACTATCGTTGGCTACTCACTCAATGACACCATCGTGGTATTTGACCGCATTCGCGAGAACTTGAAAGTAATGCGACGTGAAACCTACGAAACCATCGTCAACTCAAGTATCAATCAATCTCTGTCACGAACAGCGGTGACCTCGCTAACAACCTTATTGGTCGTGACGATCCTTTACTTTTTTGGCGGCGAGGTGATTCAGGATTTTGCATTCGCCTTGATCGTGGGCGTCATAATCGGAACCTATAGCTCGATTTTCATCGCCAGCCCGATCGTGGTGGAATGGGAAAAGAGTCGCGAAGCAAAGAAGGGACGAGCAGGGCGGCCGGTACCAAAGCGGGCATAGTTACCGCCAATGGCTGCATGCAGGCCTGAATCACCTGGATGACCAAATCTTGGAGGGAAAGTGCAAATGAAAATGACCGAACGCGAATCCGGCGATGTTGTCATACTCGAACTTTCTGGCAAGATCATGGGCGGGCCCGATGCCTCCCTGCTGAACGAAAAGCTGCACGAGCTTATCGAGGCCGGAAAGATCAAAATCGTGGCCGATCTGGAAAAAGTCGACTGGATGAACAGTTCAGGACTTGGTATTCTCATCGGCGGCTTGACCACCATGCGAAACAGCGGCGGCGATCTGAAGCTTGCCAATATTACCGATCGCATCCAGAGCCTGCTCATGATCACGAAACTGCTGACCGTGTTCGAAACATTTGAAACGGTAGACAAAGCTGTCGATAGCTTCAAGTGACGCTTTCGTTTTGGTAGCAAACACTCTTTGACCTTTCTTAACTCCGGCAGGCAGCCGGAGTTTTTTATGTCATCACGTTGCTAAGAATTGGTGAGACCCATGGCTGTTAGGATTGTTGTTGGCGCGCAATGGGGAGATGAAGGTAAGGGCAAGATAATCGACTTGCTCAGCGAAAATGCGGATGTTGTTGCAAGGTATCAGGGCGGAGCAAATGCCGGCCACACGGTAGTGGTCGAGGGGGAGCAGACTATTCTGCACCTGGTGCCCTCCGGTATTCTGCATGAAAACACAGTTTGCCTGATCGGCAACGGCGTGGTTGTTGACCCTGTAGCGCTCATGCAGGAGATCGAGTTTCTCGAATCCAAAGGGGTTGCTGTGATAGGGCGGCTCTTCATCAGCCACCGCGCGCACCTCATTATGCCTTATCATAAGCTCCTGGATGAGGCCAAAGAAAAAAAGGACGCTGGCAACAAAATCGGTACTACGGGCCGGGGAATCGGTCCGGCTTATGTGGACAAAGTCAACCGCATGGGCATTCGCATCGTTGACCTGCTGCACCGGCCAACTTTCGAAGAAAAGCTGCGCCGCAATATTGCTGAAAAAAACGAGATACTAAAAAAGATATATAAAGCTGCGGAAATGGATGTCGAGCAGATTGTGAGCGATTACATCGAATTCGACCAGCGAGTCGACCCATTCATCAAGGATGTTTCGACCTACATCACGGACGCCATCCACAGCGACAAAGTGATCCTGTTGGAAGGGGCGCAGGGTACATTGCTTGATATCGATTTTGGCACCTATCCTTACGTCACCTCATCCAATCCCACCAGCGGCGGCGCCTGCGCCGGCGTCGGCATCGGGCCGACCTACATCGATGACGTGGTCGGCGTTATCAAAGCTTATACGACCCGCGTCGGTATGGGACCTTTCCCCACCGAAATCTCTGATGACGTAGGCATCAATTTGCGCGAGCTCGGCAGTGAATTTGGCGCCACCACGGGCCGGCCCCGGCGTTGCGGCTGGTTCGACGCAGTTATCGCCAATTTTGCCGTGCGTGTCAACGGCCTGAGCTCGTTTGTCCTGACCAAAATGGATGTGCTCGATAGCCTGGATGAAATCAAAATTTGTGTGGCTTACACCTACAATGGCAAAACTATCACCAGCTTTCCGAGCGAGAAGCGCATTCTCGATGGCTGCAACCCTGTTTATGAGACCCTGCCCGGCTGGAAGCAGGAAACCTCCGGCATTCGCCGTTTTGATGAGCTGCCGCAGAATGCCCGAAACTACATAAAGAGAATCGAAGAGCTCACCGGTACGCCCGTGTCTATCGTCTCGGTCGGCTCAGACCGGGAACAGACTATCGTGGCATCCGGGTGATTTCGCCATTCCCTGCCCGTTGAAACCAAGCCGTAATTCGGAATCCGCAAATCTGCAGGCGCCTTGCCGTTCAGCCACCGGGCACGCACGCGGCTCCGGCGGCCTTGTCTGAAATTAGCGTAGTGATGCAGCATTGGGCTGAGAAGGCCAACTCATTATGAATCCGGATCAGCAATTGTTTCGGTTATTGTTCATTGTGAGGGTCCAACTCGGATAGCAACCGATGCAAGCGCCACAGCTCATCTTCCGAAATGCGTTGCTTTTGCCTGATTTGGTTAATCCTGGCAAAAATAGCATCCACCTGGTCTCCCGTTTTGCCCGTGTTCTCAGCGATTTTTTCATAGAGTGTTTCCGATCTTTCGTTCGTGCGCAGATGGTATTTGGTTCGAATGCCATCCAGGAAGTATGCTATTCTCTTCTCCGCCAGATTCTTATGATTGCCATCGAGATAGTACAATTGTCCCACAGTTTCAACAAAATCAAGGGTGGTATTTGCCGGCGGTCTGATAACCGGTATGGGCCGCTGGCGGCGTTTGCTTTCGAACAAGATGAACAGCGCCAGTGTTGCCAGGCCGAGATACCAGGCCCGGCGCAACGGTGCTCTGCTTAGCACAAAGCGCAACGGCGTGCTTGCAAGCCGTTTTTCAGCTTTGTAGTATTCATCCCAAATCGTCGGCTGCACCGGCAGATGAGACAGACACAAGGCGGCATAATCAGCATTGTTACGAAATAGCAGATTATAGTTTGTCAAGGCCAGGGGTACGCTGTGCAGAAAAAGTTGCCCTCTGCCATGCGCCAGTCGGGTGAAGTTGACTTTGCCGCGGCTGTTCTTGCCCAGTACAGCGGTTCGTGCTGTATCGAATGTTTGAAAGTAGAAAGCAGCGGCGCCTTTCTTATAAATGAAGTCCCTGGACCGTTTTAGCGTGGGATTGACAAGGTTGGCGCCCAGAGAATCATCGCCAGATGGCTGGATTTGGGTGGCGAGGTTTAGGGTGTCAGCAAAAGCGCCGGAAAACGTGTGGGCTGCAACAAATGCCGAATTGCCGCGCGCAACAAATGCAAGCAGCTCGCGCGTGTCCAGTTCATCCGGATCAAAAGCTGTATTGATGAAGATATAGTTCGAGTCCTGTGGCGTGCTATCCCGGTTGATCCTGGATGAGTGACTACCTGTGAGCTGAGTTTCACTGCGCGATGCCGTGGAATCAGGATGTGTGCGTTTGCCATTTTCGAGTTGGCTGGTCATGAATTGGACCTTAGTATCCAGCCCGGTCAGGGTATTGAAGATCGGCC
>CAZVSL010000187.1:0-10700 GCA_964629935.1 uncultured Calditrichaceae bacterium
CTCGAACATCACCGCGAACAACCCCGAAGCCATTAACCTCACCATCGCCGAGAATTTTGACCGGGACGCCTTTCTTTCCGACAAGTCCAGATTCAAACATGACTTCCGGCGTTATTGCTTTCTTACTTTTCACTCGTTCCAAATCTTTTAGGTTGACGATCTGGAATTCCTGCTTGAATATATTTGTAAAGCCCCGCTTTGGCAATCTACGCTGCAATGGCATCTGCCCACCTTCAAACCATGGCCGCCGCTTGGAGCCAGAACGAGAACGTTCACCTTTGTGGCCGCGACACGATGTGCCGCCATGACCAGAGCCCTGACCTCTTCCCACTCTCTTTCTTTTCTGAATCGAACCTTCTGCGTATTTGAGATTATTCAGATCCATATTGTAACCATTCCTTGACTCTAAGCTTCTTCGAGTTTTATGAGATGACCAACTTTTCCAATCATACCTCGAATCTGCGGAGTATCTTCATGGATAACGGAGTGATTCATTCTGCGCAACCCCAGAGCTTTAACGGTTGCGCGCTGACGCTCACTCCTGCCGATCAAACTCCTAACCTGTGTTATTTTGAGTTGTTTCTTCTTTGCCATTTTTTTACCTATTAGGCAGTTGTAGTTTTGTCGAAAACTTCAGGAACGGTTAATCCGCGGCGACGCGCAACGACAGAGACATCCATTAACCCTGTAAGTGCCGCCATGGTCGCCTTAACCACATTGTGTGGATTCGCCGAACCCATTGATTTCGTCAGAATATCCTGGATCCCAGCAGCTTCCACAATGGCGCGCACCGCCCCACCAGCAATCACACCTGTACCGGGAGAAGCGGGTTTCAAAAAGACCTTGCCGGCGCCAAATTTTCCATTGATGGCGTGCGGAATTGTGCCCTTGACCAGAGGCACGCGCACGAGATTTTTTTTCGCGTTTTCAGAGCCTTTAGCGATCGCGCTCGTGACTTCGTTCGCCTTGCCCAGGCCTGTCCCAACAAAACCATTGCCATCCCCAACAACCACGATAGCGTTAAAACTAAACCGTCGACCACCCTTTACCACCTTTGCCACACGATTGATGTTGATAACGCGCTCTTTAAGATCTAGTTCACTCGGATTTATTCTAACGACTTTTTTCAATGTCGAACTCCACTTGATTCATTATTTTGCTCAGAACTCCAGCCCGTTCTCACGTGCACCATCGGCAAGCGCCTTTACCCGCCCATGATACAGATAGCCCCCTCGATCAAACACTACACGCTTTATTTTCAGTTTCTTCGCCCTGTCCGCAATGGCCTTGCCAACCAATTTGGAGGCCTCAATTCTATTGTCAGCCTTTTGCACCTCACTGCGTAGATCCGGCGAGAGCGTTGAAACACCCGTCAAAGTTTTGCTTGACACATCGTCGATAATCTGAGCGTAGATATTGCCTGAACTTCGGAAAACAGCCAGTCTTGGGCGCTCTGGTGTGCCAGAGATTCTTTTCCGTATTCGCCTTCTCTTTTTACTGCGCCGTAATACTCGGTTTGTCCTTTTCTTTGACATGTCCTGCCTATCCGTTGATTTTGTTAAGCAGCAGTCTTGCCTGCTTTTCTTCTGATGTGCTCGCCCACGTACTTAATGCCTTTGCCCTTGTATGGTTCCGGTGGCCTGAAAGAACGAATCTTGGCCGCAACCTGGCCGACCAACTCTTTGTCAATGCCAGAGACTGACAGGCTGGTTGGCGCCTCGGAGGTAACCGCCACACCTTCGGGCGGCACAAACACGATGGGATGTGAGTACCCTAACTGTAGATTCAGACGACTGTTCTTCACCTCACATCTGTAGCCAACCCCAACGATCTCAAGCTTCCTTTCAAAAGCATTTGTCACACCATGAACCATGTTAGCAACAAGCGTGCGATACAAACCGTGCAACGACTTGTGATATTTGCTATCACTTGGTCGGGATACCACAATCTGATTGTCCTCAACTTTGACCGCGATATCAGGATGGATATCGCGGCTTAAGGTACCTTTGGGGCCTTTAACTGTAACATTCGTTTTGGCTATCTGCACCTCAACACCGGCAGGTAAGTCTATTGGATTTTTTCCAACTCGTGACACTGCATCCTCCTCAATTTGAGCTTACCAAATAAAGCAAACTACCTCGCCGCCAACATTTAGCTTGCGTGCGTCTCTGTCAGAAATGACGCCCTTGGATGTGGACAGAATGGATAGACCAAGGTTGTTGTAAACACGCGGAATTTCCGAACCTCTGACATATTTTCTCAGGCCCGGCGTGCTAATCCGCCGCAGACCGTTAATGACACATTCTCCGTCGGCATCGTACTTTAAGTAAATCCGGATGATACCGCTTTTCTTGTCATCGATAAGCAAATAATCCTTGATATAACCGTATTCCTTCAGAATACGCGTCATACTTTTCTTGAAGTTGGACGCCGGGATATCCACCTTTCGGTGTTGCGCCTGTGCTGCATTTCTGATACGAGTAAGATAATCAGAAATAGGATCTGTCATGGACATACTTTATCAACCCTTCATTCTTACCAACTGGATTTGGCTACGCCAGGGATTTTTCCTTCATGCGATAATTCTCTGAAGCAAATTCTACACAATCCGAATTTGCGCAAATATGCACGTGCGCGGCCACATCTCGAACAACGATTGTACGAACGAACCTTAAACTTAGGTTCCCGCTTTTGCTTTGCAATTAACGATTTCTTAGCCAAATCTAAAACACCTCTTCCTAACTAGTTAGAGCTTTGACTTCTTTTGCGAAAGGGCATACCAAACGCAGACAAAAGCTCAAAAGCTTCTTCGTCTGTTTCTGCCGTAGTGACGATGCTGATATCAAGACCACGGATTTGATCGACCTTGTCGTAGTCAATTTCCGGAAAGATGATCTGCTCCTTGATACCGATTGAATAGTTGCCACGGCCATCAAAGGAACTGTTGCTAAGCCCCCGGAAATCACGGATTCTGGGCACATCGATGTTGATCAGTCGATCGAGGAACTCATACATACGCCAGCGTCGCAAGGTCACCTTGCAGCCGATCTTATTCCCTTCCCGGATCTTGAAGTTTGAAATAGCCTTGTTGGCTTGCGTGGTTATTGGTCTTTGACCAGCAATAACTTCAAGGTCAGCGACCGCGCGGTCCAGCAACTTAGAATCCTGGGTTGCCTCACCGACCCCCATATTCAGAACAATTTTTTCAATTTTGGGTACCTGCATCACACTCTTGTACCCAAATCGCTCCATCATCTTTGGGATGATTCTTTCCCGATACTCTGTGATAAGTCTTGGTGTATATTCGGCCATTTCTACCCACAAATAATTAAGATTGATCCTGAATCATCTCACCGGTTTTCTTAGAAAAACGCGCTTTTTGACGGGACCGTTTTCCATCGCCCTTCAGATAATCATACTTAATTCGCGTCGACTCACCTGTCTTCGGGTCGATAAGCATCACATTGGAAATGTGTATAGGCGCTTCTTTCTTAACGATGCCGCCCTGGGGCATGCTTGATGTAGGGCGCATGTGGCGACTGATAAAGTTCACGCCTTCAACAATAACACGATTTTGCTTCGGAAGCACCTTTAATACTTTGCCCCGTTTGCCTCTGTATTCCCCGGTGAGTACCAGTATTTGATCGTTTTTCTTAATATGCATACCGTGTAACTCCGCTGTCTTTAAAGTACTTCAGGCGCCAGAGATGCGATTTTCATGTACTGCTTGTCCCGCAACTCCCGCGCCACAGGGCCAAAGATTCGTGTACCCCTGGGTTCATTCTGGTCGTTGATCAGCACAGCCGCATTCTCATCAAACCGTATGTAAGAACCGTCCTTACGCCTTATCTCTTTTTTGGTCCGCACGATCACAGCCTTACTGATATCACCTTTCTTTATCGCGCTTCCGGGAATTGCGGATTTCACCGACACCATCACAGTGTCACCAATACGAGCGTATCTTCTCTTCGTACCGCCCGAGACCAAAATACACATTACCTTCTTGGCGCCCGTATTATCCGCCACGCTAAGCCTGCTGTATTGCTGAATCATCGTCTCCTCGCACGCTCAAAGTAAACTATTTCGCCTTTTCAACAATTTCAACCAAGCGCCACCGCTTGCGTTTGCTCAGCGGGCGCGTCTCCATTATTCTAACACGATCACCAACATTGCACTCGTTCGCCTCATCGTGTGCCATAAACTTGGAGCTCTTCTTGTAAAATTTTCCATACAGCCGATGTCTTACAACACGCTCCTCAGACACGAGGATACTCTTGTCCATTCTGTCTGATACCACCACGCCAATCTTGCTTTTCCTACTGCCTCGTTCCATCGCTCATCCAAGCTTATGTGATTGCATTCTTTTGTTTATTACGGATGTTTAATTCAAACTCTCTCAGAACCGTCTTCAGCCGTGCGATGTCCTTCTTTACAGCACGCAGGCGCAGAGGGTTGTCAAGTTGATGCATGGCATGCTGAAAGCGCAGATTGTATAATTCTTCGTAAGTATCCGCCAACCTGAGTTCTATCTCTTCTTTCGTCAACTCTTGAATGTCCTGCATTTTCATGGCTATTCACCAAAATCACTTTGACTAACAAATTTGGTCTTGACCGGCAATTTGTGGGACGCCAGGCGCAAGGCTTCTTTTGCAATGTCCTCCGGAACTCCGCTTAGCTCAACCATAACACGCCCGGGCTTTACTACCGCCACCCAATACTCCGGTGAGCCCTTTCCTTTTCCCATCCTTGTTTCTGCCGGTTTTTGAGTTACAGGTTTATTTGGAAAAATTCTAATCCATACCTTCCCGCCACGCTTTATATGTCGTGTCATGGCCACACGCGCAGCTTCAATCTGCCGTGAAGTGATCCAGCCCGGGGAAATTGCCTTCAGACCAAACTCACCAAAGGCGACCTTTGAGCCGCGACTGCTCAAACCCCTCATTCGACCGCGCTGCTGCTTGCGAAACTTTACCCTTTTTGGCATCAACATGATATCGCTCTCCTAAGCACCGATTATTTCACCCTTGCAAATCCAGACTTTCACGCCTATAGAGCCGTAAGGTGTATTTGCAGTAATAGCGGCATAATCAATATCAGCACGCAGTGTATGCAGTGGTATTCTGCCATCCTTATAGTACTCCCTGCGCGCCATCTCGGCGCCACCCAACCGGCCAGCGCAAGCTACCTTTACCCCTTCAGCCCCCATTCGCATTGTGCTCATCACCGCTTTTTTCATTACACGTCGAAATGGAATCTTTGCAGCCAATTGATTTGCAACATTCTCAGCCACCAGATACGCGTCCAATTCCGGCTTCTTGATCTCATTTATGTTAAGCTGCACGTCCTTATCGGACAAACGCTGCAACTCCTCTTTCAGCTTATCAACCTCCGCGCCCTTTCTACCAATTACGATGCCGGGTCGCGCCGTATAAATCGACAGGGTGATTCGCTGTGGGGTTCGATCGATCTGGATTGAGGAAATGGCGGCGTTTTGCAGTCGTCGCCTGATATATCGTCTCAGCATCAGGTCTTCACTTAATTTGGTCGCAAAGCCTCGCTCATCATACCAATTCGACTCCCAGTCTCTGATAATGCCAATTCTCAACCCGACGGGGTGTACTTTCTGTCCCAATGTTCCTCCGAAATTTACTCTGTGGTTGAATTTTCTGTTGTCGCCACCACAATTGTAATGTGGCAGGTAGGACGCTTCATCCGCATTGCCCGTCCCATCGAAGCAGCTCGAAATCTGCGAAAGCTGAACCCCATATCCACGTATGCTTCTTTCACGTATAATTGCTCAGGGTCAACCCTGGAGACATCTTCATTGTTCATCATGTTTGCAACCGCAGACCTTAGCGTCTTCTCGACAGGCACGGATGCGGCTTTCTGTGTGAAGTGTAGCGTACTCAAGGCTTTGTCCACCGGGACGCCCCGCACCAGGTCCACCACCTGCCTGGCCTTTCTCGGCGACATTCGCACGTATTTTGTAACTGCTCGAGCTTCCATCCCTAACCTATTCGATTTAAGTATTACTATCTACCTACGCCCAACTTTTTCAGCGGACCTACCGCCATGACCGCGGAAAGTCCTGGTTGGAGAGAATTCGCCAAGCTTGTGTCCAACCATATTTTCGGAAATGAACACAGGTATAAATTTATTTCCATTGTGGATCGCGAGAGTGTGGCCAACAAAATCCGGCGTGATCGTTGAACGCCTTGCCCACGTCTTCAGGACTTTTTTCTGGTTAGTTCTGTTTAACTCCTGAATTCTTCCCAGAAGCCTTTGATCAACATAGGGCCCTTTTTTTACCGATCGTGGCATATTTAATCTTCTCTACTTTTTCTTGCGTTTTGTTACAATATAGTCATCGGATTTCTTTCTCCGACGTGTCTTTCCGCCCTTTGCCGGCTTCCCCCACGGTGAACACGGGTGCCGACCGCCGGAACTTCTGCCTTCGCCGCCACCCATCGGGTGATCAACGGGATTCATGACCACGCCTCTTACGTGAGGCATTCGTCCCAGCCATCTGGACCTACCTGCTTTGCCCAGGGAAACATTTTCATGGTCTACATTGCCAACCTGGCCAATCGTAGCCCGGCACTCAACTCGAACCATTCTCACTTCTCCGGACGGCAACTTGAGCTGGGCATAGTTGCCTTCACGTGCTACCAACTGGGCATAGGTTCCGGCGCCACGCGCCAATTGCCCGCCCTTGCCAATTCGCAGCTCAATATTATGGACCAACGTTCCCAGGGGAATTCTCTGCAGGGGTAACGAGTTGCCCACACCGATTTCAGCATCTTCTCCGGACATCACTTCATCCCCGACATTCAATCCCAGCGGAGCTATAATATATCTCTTTTCACCGTCTCTGTAGTTAAGCAGCGCAATATTCGAGCTTCGGTTGGGATCGTATTCGATAGCAGCAACTTTAGCCGGTATGCCATCCTTATTCCGCCGAAAATCGATAATTCGATAGAGCCGCTTATGGCCGCCCCCACGAAACCGGGAGGTGATGTGACCATGATTATTGCGCCCACCAGATTTCTTTAGCGGCCGTACAAGTGTCTTTTCCGGCTCAACCTTGGTAATCTCATCAAAGGTTGTCACAGACTTGTGGCGCAGAGTCGGTGTTTTTGGTCTGAAAGTCTTGATTCCCATAGTAGTGTCCTAAACTTGCTTTTCTCCGAAGAGATCTATTGTATATCCTTCCGCAAGCGTCACAATAGCCTTTTTCCAATCAGAACGTCTGCCACGCGTAAGACCGCGCCGCGTGTTCATCCGTTTCGATTTACCTTTAACATTAATTGTATGAACATCCTGAACCAGAACATCAAACTTATGCTCAATGGCTCGTTTAATCTCTATCTTATTGCTGTCTTTTTCTACCTGAAAAGCATACTTGCGCTCATCTTCCTGCAACTCAAGCACTTTCTCAGTTAGAAGGGGCTTCAGAAGAATTGTTTCAATCGGTCTCATCGCTTAAACACTCCGGATATTTTTTCTACCGCACTCTTCTGAATAATCACATTCTCGCAGTTGAGCAAATCATAGGTTGACTCGGATGCAGCCATTCGAATCTGTAAGAATGGCAGGTTGCGGCCTGCCCTGAGTATGTCCTGGTCATAGCTCGACAGCAACAACAGTGTCTTGGTTTCCGACAAACCCAATTTCTTCAGGATTTCAAACATCTCTTTAGTTTTTGGCGCGCTAAGCTTAAAGTCTTCTATGACTGTGACCTTGCCCGCCTTGATCTTGTCGGAGTAGGCTGACTTTCTGGCCAGAGTTTTCACCTTTTTGGGCAGCTTCATTGAATAATCTCTGGGATGCGGGCCGAAAACGCGCCCGCCGCCAACCCACAACGGCGATCTGGTTGAACCGGCGCGAGAAGCACCTCTACCCTTTTGACGCCACGGCTTCCGGCCGCCGCCGCGCGCTTCGGTCCGATTCTTCGATGAAGCTGTGCCTTGCCGCATGTTGGCCAATTGCGCCTTAACAGCAAGATAGACACTGTGCTGATGCGGATCCACGCCAAAGACATGTTTTGGCAGCTTGACTTTTTCGCCGCTAGGGCTGCCGTCTATTTTCTGAACGTCTAATTCCATTTCTGCCCGTCGCTATTTCTTAATGATAACAACACTGGATTTTGAGCCTGGAACAGTGCCCTCAATCAGAAGGATATTTCGCTCCGGCAAAACCTGCAACACTCGGCGCTTCTTCAAGGTAACCTTGTCATTTCCCATGCGCCCGGGCATCCGGATACCCTTAAACACCCTGGATGGCCAGGAAGATTGTCCAAGCGATCCCGGCGCACGCAGTCTGTCGCTCTGTCCGTGGGTTTTGGGCCCTCCCCCAAAGCCATGGCGCTTTACAACACCCTGAAACCCCTTACCCTTTGAAATGCCTGAGACAGTGACTTTCGTTCCAACCTCAAAGGCGTCGGCTTTAACCTCATCCCCTAACTGAAATTCACCGATATTCGGAAAATTGCGGAACTCTTTCAATACGCGCTTTGGCTTTATGCCAGCCTTGCTGAAATGTCCCATTCCGGGCTTGTTGGTTTTCTTTTCCTTCTTATCCTCAAAGCCAAGCTGCAAGGCGGAATAACCATCCGTTTCCTGCGTCTTTACCTGAGTCACATAACAAGGGCCTGCTTCAATGACGGTAGCCACAACCGAGCGGCCATCACCATCAAAAACCCTTGTCATTCCGATTTTTTTTCCAATAATACCAGACATCTCTCAATAGTTCTTTCGCAAATACTGTGAGATTATACCTTGATTTCGACGTCGACCCCGGCAGGTAGCTCAAGCTTCATGAGCGCATCCACTGTCTTGGGTGTTGAGTTAAGTATGTCGATCAAGCGCTTGTGAATACGCGTTTCAAATTGCTCACGGGATTTCTTATCAACGTGCGGCGAGCGCAACACTGTATAAAGCGAGCGCTTTGTAGGCAGTGGGATCGGGCCAGAAATTGCAGCCCCGGTCGCCTTCGCAGTACGAATAATCTTGTCCGTGGACTTATCAATCAGCCTGTGATCGTAGGCTTTTAGCTTGATTCTGATATTCTGACCAACCAATTATCTATCACTCCTAACTTTAAGTCAATAAAATCCCGCAACAATCCCACTATTCCAGAATCTTGGTGACGACACCGGCGCCGACCGTACGTCCACCTTCGCGAATAGCGAATCGCAAGCCTTCTTCCATGGCGATGGGCGAGATAAGCTCTACTTCCACGTTGACATTATCCCCGGGCATAACCATTTCAATCCCTTCCTCCAGATTCAACACACCGGTCACGTCGGTAGTCCGAAAATAGAACTGTGGACGATAACCGTTGAAAAACGGCGTATGACGACCACCCTCTTCTTTTTTCAGAACATAAACTTCGGCCTTGAATTTTGTATGAGGCGTTATGGAACCCGGCTTGGACACAACCATACCACGCTCCAACTCTTCCTTGTCTACGCCACGCAACAACAAACCGATATTGTCGCCGGCCTCACCATAGTCCAGCAATTTACGGAACATCTCAACACCTGTGACTACGCTCTTTCTCTTGGCGCCCAGTCCAACAATTTCTACTTCGTCACCGGTGGAGATACGACCGCGCTCAACGCGTCCTGTTCCCACTGTGCCTCGGCCCGTGATACTGAAGACATCTTCGACCGGCATCAGGAAGGGCTTGTCTACATCACGCGTTGGCGTCGGGATATAATCATCGACGGCCTTCATGAGGTCAAAAATGGGCTTGGTTTTTTCATCATCATCGGGATTGGTCAATGCTTCAAGAGCGCTGCCACGGATGATCGGAATGTCATCTCCGGGGAAATCATACTGGCTCAACAACTCCCGTAATTCCAGCTCTACCAACTCAAGCAGCTCGGGATCATCAACCATGTCAACCTTATTCAAGAAAACGACAATATAGGGCACGCCTACTTGTCTTGCCAACAGGATATGCTCACGAGTTTGTGGCATCGGTCCATCGGCAGCACTTACAACCAGGATGGCGCCGTCCATCTGGGCAGCTCCGGTAATCATGTTTTTGACATAGTCAGCATGACCGGGACAATCGACGTGGGCGTAATGACGTGCTTCTGTCTGATACTCCACATGAGCGGTGGCAATGGTTATTCCACGAGCTTTTTCTTCAGGAGCATTATCAATCGAGTCAAAACTCATGTAATCGGCCAAGCCGCCCTTATTAAGAATCAAAGTAATCGCAGACGTCAACGTAGTCTTACCATGGTCGACATGACCTATCGTACCGATGTTGACGTGAGGTTTACTCCTCTCAAATTTCTGCTTCGCCATGATTTTGCCTCCAGGTTAAAGGATTCGATAAGATTTAAAATTCAACGACATCGAGAAAAATCAATTGCCTAAGCGGCGCTCTCTCTCTCAAGTATTTTATCCGAGACAGCCTTTGGAGCGATCTCATATTTTGCGAACTGAAGCGTGAAAATAGCGCGTCCCTGAGTAATAGAACGCAACGAAGTTGCATAACCGAACATTTCACTCAGTGGCGCCTCTGCACTCACAACCTGAGCATCCTTCCTGGGGAAAATGCCTTTAATCTTTCCGCGCCGACTATTCAAATCGCCCATTACATCGCCCAGATACTCTTCCGGCACCACAACCTCTACATCCATTATGGGTTCCAATGAATAATCAATGTTGAAGGTATTAAGCTCA
>CAZVSL010000188.1:0-10585 GCA_964629935.1 uncultured Calditrichaceae bacterium
GCCAGCGTTCGTCCTGAGCCAGGATCAAACTCTTCGTTGTTATCCTAGTTCGCAAATGTTGATATCACTCAACGGGACGTCAGAGCCATGCACACTCTTATTTTACAAAGAACAAAAAAGAAGCCCAGAATATCTGAGCATCACTAATATAATTAATTAAGTCAGAATGTCAAGCTTTTTTTGAATTCTCCCAACTCAACTTTGCACAACATCCTATTCTCAGATGCTAAACGTTACTCACCCACTTGTAATGAAAGAATTGGGGAATAGAACAAAGAACAAGACTAAAAATCAGCGAATGACAATATAAATATTCTTCACTAAATGTCAACCCATTTTTTGTATGCCCTGGTGTTTTTTTGGAGGGCGTCAACAATAACACAATAACTTGTGTCGCAATCCCTTCCAGTCCTTTTCTTGTTCACTTTTGCAGGTTTAGTTTCCTGACAAACATGCGCTCGTTATTTATGGTTATGCGCAGAAAATATACGCCAGAGGCGACATCTTCGCCATGATCATTGCGGCCATTCCATATTTCACGCATATAGCCCGCGTCTAGCTCTCTATTTAAGAGTTTGCGGACTTGCTGACCGCGAACGTTATAAATTGTGACATCTACTTCGGCAGCATGCGGCAAACCGTACTCTATGGTGGTGCTGGAATTGAAAGGGTTGGGATAGTTTGGCTCTACCATATACTCTGTTGGAAGAGCCTGATCCGAAGTCCTTCGGCCGTTGTTTGTGAGGTTCGAAACGGCTGTGATTTCTCCCTTCTCTCCTGAATTCCCGGCATTACTCACAAGGAGCGGTGCACTTGAAAGTGACTCTGTGTTGATTTCTGTTTCGAATACAAGACCTGCACCATCGGAAATGTAGAGATGCATCTTACCCGGGTCATCATTCGGATCTGATGATGGAGCAAAGGTTAGTCCCTGGGGTTGCCTTGGTTCCGGACTGAATCCATTGCTGCTACTGATGTCGTATGTCTCCAACAAATTGCCTGTTAAGTCCAGCTCATATACCGCTAAATCCGGTGTCGAGACCAAAAACAGATGATTGCTGCGTGTACTAAAGGCAATCCCTTCCGGATCGGCAATATTCGTGGGAATAGTCCAGGAAAGACTCGATTGAAAATTGAGGTTCTCATCATAGACTTCAAGCTCTCCACGATTGCCGATGACAACATAGAGCAAGCCAGAATTTGGGTCGCCGCTGATGCCCTCTGCATCCTTGTTTTGCGTATCTACTTGCAACAGCGATTCGCCAAAATCCGAATCGTGTCGCATGATGATGCCGCGATCATCATCTGTGATATAGAAAAAACCATTGTGGTAAGTGATGCCTGTTGGCTCGCGAAAATCATCATTAGATAGTGGCGGACAGGGACTACCACCCAATGCGTAGGCATCGTATGAATTAACAAGAACATCGCCCAGTAGTGGCACTTCAAAGATGTTTTCGCAATTCCAGTCACCTCCCTCACCCTGATTAATTTCTGAATCACAGATATACAGGTTGCCAGACACAGGATTATAGGTAATGCCGGCGTTGGTGAAGCTGTTTATGGGAGGGCTGTCCGTGGTGAAACTCCTGACGAAAACGATCTCGGCTTGCTGTGGTATGCCGGTACCACTGAGCGCTACAACAAAGGGGTTTTCATCCGGGTCATCACTGGCGATAGCAAGCTCGGCGCTCTTGCTGCCGGTGGAACCGGGATTGAAGCATACTTGCAAGCTGCTTGTTTCGTCCGGCTGGAGGGTAAAACTACCGCCGCCGCTGTCGATACTAAACTCAGCCGCATTCGTTCCTGAAAGAGAAGTTGAGGTTACGTTCAGGGCAAGTGTGCCGGCATTCTTGATCTCAAAAGACTTCGAACTGCTAGCCCCTTCTGCTACATTATCGTAATCATGAGTCTCAGGGGTAACCACAATATCGGGCATTGCCGGATCACCCGTACCGCTCAGCGCAATATCCACGACGCCTTCATCCGCATCATCACTCTCGATGCGCAAAGTCGCACTCTTGCCGCCAGTTGAAGTCGGTGCAAACGACACCTCGATATTGCGGCTCTCTCCCGGCGGCAGCGTGAACGAGCCACCCCCACTGTCGATATTGAATTCGCCGGAATCCGTACCCACAAGCGTCGTATTGCTCACCTGTAAATCCGCCTGACCATCGTTGGTAACAGTAAAGGTCTGGCTCCCGCTCAGTCCAACGATGACATTGCCATAATCATGGCTCGTGGGAGAAACCGTAATATCGGGCGTCGGCGCTGAAACACCGTTGCCGCTCAGCCCGAGGACAACCGTCCCCTCATCAGGGTCATCGCTGGCAATCTCAAAAGAAGCCGTCTTGGCACCCAAACTCGTCGGATTGAAGCTGATCCCGATGTCGCGCATCTGACCAGGCATCAGAACAAATCCGCCGCCGCCACTATCAATGCTGAATTCTGCCGCATCAGTACCCGTCAGCGAAGTGGCGCTAACAGTCAAATCCGCACTACCCGTATTTTCAACCTGAAATGTCTGAGACGCTGATTCGTTCACCACTACATCACCATAGTCGTGGCTCGTGGGTGTAACGGCAATCTCAGGCGCCGGTTCGGCAACACCAGTGCCCGATAATGCAACATCAAACGTCCCCTCATCCGGATCATCACTCCCAATCCTCAGAACCGCTGAGTGCGAAGCAATCACCGTCGGATTAAAACTAACATCGATATTGCGACTCTCGCCTGGAATCAGCGTGAACGAACCACCACCGCTGTCGATGCTGAATCCCCCGGCATCGGCGCCGGAAAGCGACGTCCCGCTCACGTTCAGATCAGCGGCGCCATCATTCTTGACCTCAAACCTCTGGCTGGCTGAACCGTTGACCACCACATCGCCATAATTATGTGACGCCGGCGTAACCGTGATGTCAGCAACATCGCCCAAAGGCTCTCCTTTGAGCTCAATCGCTATCACCGCCCAGTCAACAGAACCACTGGTCGTGCCATCAAAACCAATCGTGCCAACGCTTGACACGCTCCGCTCTACAAGCGCAACCCCGGCAGCACTGCCGCCGCTGCCCTGCGTAAACTCCTGAAGCTCCGTGTAGCCAGCGCCCGGCGTATGGCTCTTGTGGCGCATCGCTATCGCACCAAACACTACCGAGCCGCTGCCAGTAGTCGTAAGGTTGAAACTATACGCATCGCTATCCGTGCCGCCGCTGCAACTGCCATCAACACCATTGCTATTGCCAGATATCACCGCCCCCACAGCACCCGATGGCGTCACACCAGAATAACGCGCAACAACAATCGCAGTATTGCTCGGACTGCCCGCCAAAGTCGCTGTCACCATCCCCGAACCGGAAGGCGCGCCGATAGCCATCCAAACGCGAACACCAGTCTGGTCACGGCCTGCACACTGAGAATCTACCTCCTGCCAAGAAAGACCAAGACCAGAAACAGCCGTCACCTCCGTGTTCGGCTTGCTCGTTATCGCAGCCAAATATAAATGACCCGCAACAGCCGTGAGGCCGCTCGAAGTGCTCACAGATGAACCGTCACTCGTGCCGCCGGTCGCTTGCTCCTCGAATACGATATTGCCGCCGCCGCTTGGCGCTTCCTCACCCGTACCACTCAAGGCCGCATCCACTGTCCCTTCATCCGCATCATCACTCTCGATGCGCAAAGTCGCACTCTTGCCGCCAGTTGAAGTCGGTGCAAACGACACCTCGATATTGCGGCTCTCTCCCGGCGGCAGCGTGAACGAGCCACCCCCACTGTCGATATTGAATTCGCCGGAATCCGTACCCACAAGCGTCGTATTGCTCACCTGTAAATCCGCCTGACCATCGTTGGTAACAGTAAAGGTCTGGCTCCCGCTCAGTCCAACGATGACATTGCCATAATCATGGCTCGTGGGAGAAACCGTAATATCGGGCGTCGGCGCTGAAACACCGTTGCCGCTCAGCCCGAGGACAACCGTCCCCTCATCAGGGTCATCGCTGGCAATCTCAAAAGAAGCCGTCTTGGCACCCAAACTCGTCGGATTGAAGCTGATCCCGATGTCGCGCATCTGACCAGGCATCAGAACAAATCCGCCGCCGCCACTATCAATGCTGAATTCTGCCGCATCAGTACCCGTCAGCGAAGTGGCGCTAACAGTCAAATCCGCACTACCCGTATTTTCAACCTGAAATGTCTGAGACGCTGATTCGTTCACCACTACATCACCATAGTCGTGGCTCGTGGGTGTAACGGCAATCTCAGGCGCCGGTTCGGCAACACCAGTGCCCGATAATGCAACATCAAACGTCCCCTCATCCGGATCATCACTCCCAATCCTCAGAACCGCTGAGTGCGAAGCAATCACCGTCGGATTAAAACTAACATCGATATTGCGACTCTCGCCTGGAATCAGCGTGAACGAACCACCACCGCTGTCGATGCTGAATCCCCCGGCATCGGCGCCGGAAAGCGACGTCCCGCTCACGTTCAGATCAGCGGCGCCATCATTCTTGACCTCAAACCTCTGGCTGGCTGAACCGTTGACCACCACATCGCCATAATTATGTGACGCCGGCGTAACCGTGATGTCAGCAACATCGCCCAAAGGCTCTCCTTTGAGCTCAATCGCTATCACCGCCCAGTCAACAGAACCACTGGTCGTGCCATCAAAACCAATCGTGCCAACGCTTGACACGCTCCGCTCTACAAGCGCAACCCCGGCAGCACTGCCGCCGCTGCCCTGCGTAAACTCCTGAAGCTCCGTGTAGCCAGCGCCCGGCGTATGGCTCTTGTGGCGCATCGCTATCGCACCAAACACTACCGAGCCGCTGCCAGTAGTCGTAAGGTTGAAACTATACGCATCGCTATCCGTGCCGCCGCTGCAACTGCCATCAACACCATTGCTATTGCCAGATATCACCGCCCCCACAGCACCCGATGGCGTCACACCAGAATAACGCGCAACAACAATCGCAGTATTGCTCGGACTGCCCGCCAAAGTCGCTGTCACCATCCCCGAACCGGAAGGCGCGCCGATAGCCATCCAAACGCGAACACCAGTCTGGTCACGGCCTGCACACTGAGAATCTACCTCCTGCCAAGAAAGACCAAGACCAGAAACAGCCGTCACCTCCGTGTTCGGCTTGCTCGTTATCGCAGCCAAATATAAATGACCCGCAACAGCCGTGAGGCCGCTCGAAGTGCTCACAGATGAACCGTCACTCGTGCCACCGATAGCTTGCTCCTCGAACGTAATTTGGGCTTGTGCAGGAAGGGAAAAAGCAAATGACAACAGAAGAAACAGTGTGGGTGTAACGTTGGGATGTGAGATGATTCGGAACAATTTCAACCTCCTGACCCCCACGAGGGAAATGCTTAGTAAGAAATATCGTGATTTCGGATAGATACATCAAAGCGGAAACTACGGATATATTCTCTAATCTACAGGACAAGGAATTCAAGTGAAGAAAGTTGCGACCGAAAGGCTTCGGGTTGTCGAATCTGGCTTTTGGAGGCGGCTGCGTCTTTCGACTCTTTTTCCAACACAAAAAACTTGACTTTTGAGGTGCGAATAGGTATACTTAAAACAAGTTCTCCTACAACATTCACTTCCGATTTTATCCGATTCTGACTGCGAACTCCGATTTATTAATTCATGTGGGTTAAAGGTTGAGGAGTCTCGACTTTGACCCGAACTGCTCTTTCTAAACTCTTAAGAAGTAGTCAGGAGGAAGAATGATGGATACCTCTTTACCTCACTCCAGGGGGAGGGATTCTTATCCCATTCGCATCCTCGCACTGCCCACCTTGATTTATGTGTGTTTGTCTCTCTTTCTATTCACAACTTTAGTTATCGTCTGCCAGGCCCGAAGCTCGCCGCTGCAGGTCATGCAACTTCTGCAGGAAAAGACGCCATCAGAGGCGCTCGATGTGGATCTGCAACTCGAGCTGGAGGTTGACAGACAGGACGCTCTGCCTGGCGATAGGCTCAATTATTCGCTCCGGTATCAGAATATCGGTACCGAGACAGCGGACAGCGTCTTTATCACTATTAACGCGCCAAACCGTAGCGCCGAGGCTTTCTTCACAACTTTGGTTTCTTTTGAGTCAACGCCAACTGTGGTGAGACAAGCTACGCTAAATTCAGATGGCACGCTCAACCATATCACTGTTGCCGTCGGGTCACTTCCGCCGGCGATGCAAGCCGCCCGCACAATTGACTTCAGCTTGCAGATTATCCCAACTCTGGATGAAAGCAAGGCGCTTACCACCACTGCCGTTATTGTGGCACGCCAATTTACGCCAAGTGAAGTTTCCGCAACAACCAGGGTAAATCTGAGCTCTGATCTGAAAGTCGCCAAGAGTGTGCTGACGCCGCCGTTGTATGATACAACTGATGAAATCGATTTCTTGATTGTTGTTACCAACGACGGAAACAAGACAGAGGACAACGTCCTGGTTTATGATCTCCTGCCACGCAACAGCAAATTTATCGCTTCGGTGCCAGCCCCAGACAGGATAGCGGAATCCGCTGATGGGGATACTGCATTCTGGACCATCGGTCCTATTGAGAGAGAGGGTGGCAGAGACTCTGTCATCGTCACCCTTAGATTCAGCCAGCCAGGCAACTACATCAATACTGGCGGCGGTTTCATTGACGAAATCCAGCTTGAAGAATGGTCTGTCGCAATCCAGGTCGTGGGTTTCGGTGGGCCCGAAGCCAATAATTTTACCTTGACCAAGTCGGTGGTAACACCGCCGCCTTTTGTTGTTGCTGACACAGTTGAGTATTTGATCCGAGTTGAAAACAATGACAATGTAACCCACGACAGTTTGGTAGTGTACGATGAGTTGCCGGGCGGCCTGGAGTTTATAATGGCTGAACCTGAGCCCACCCGAATAGTGGAATCGAGATTGGTCTGGGAGTTTGATTCGCTCGCTGCAAACGGTGGAGTTGAAGAAATCCGTGTAACTGTAGCGCTGGCTGCGGCTGGCGAATTGTCGAATCTTGCAGGTGGAACAGTGGGTGTAGCATCCTTGCCAACCGCTAGCACAACCGTCACCATCAGCGCGCCACCCAACCTTACGGCTGAATTCACAGACTGCTCAGGCACTGTCGATGCAGGCGCCAATATCCACCTGGCAGCAAACATTGCCAATATCGGCGATGCTGCGGCCGGTTCCGTGGAGGTAGCCTTCTTCGTGAATGACATCAACAGCGGGCCTATTGCCGTGCAGAACCTCAGCTCCCTGGCGCCGCAGCAATCACAGGAGGTCACGGTAGATTGGGCTAACAGCGAAGGCGGTTCGCACGTATTCTTTGTCTTGGCAGACTATCAAAACCGCATACTTGAAAGCGCCGCTGGTCTCAATTTTGAAAATGACAACATCGACTCGACGCTCTGTCCACCACCGCCCGATCCCGAAATCCAAGTCACACCGGAGACCATTGAACCCGGCGAAGCCATCACCATCGCATTAAAAGTCTGTGCCCCCTTGCAGCCGGGATCAAAAGTCGTTGCCACATTGGTTGACGGCAGGACCATCGATATTCCCATTCCGCCGGAGTTCCCGACAGACTGCGCTTTTCATGAGCTCACACAGCGCTTCACAGACACACGCCTGCGCGGCCGAAGCAGCCAGGAAATAATCTCGTTTGAACTGCAAACTCATGACATCTACGGAAACATCCGCAGCGCAAGTGACAACGTTACCGTGCTTGGCAGCGATGCCTGCGCCGTCAGCGAGAATGTGTACAGACCGCGACTGCAAACTTCGCTCAGCATGGACTTCAAACTAAGCAGCAACCGTAAGGCGACGGTCAAGCTCTGGGATATTTCGGGGCGCTACATCGCAACGGTCTTTGAAGGCGACGCACTCGCCGGGTCCAATGCAGTGGCCTGGGCCGGCAGCGACAAGAACGGAAATACCGTTGGCAGCGGCGTTTATGTGCTCACGGTCGAATCCGGAGATTTTCAGTGCGTGCGCAAATTCATATTGGTTCGTTAGATTCAATGTTGTCATGGAGGAATTCATATCATGAAAACCAGCATACATGTTGTTTTACTCATCTGCTTGTTTTTTACGCCGCTGTCGATGGAAGCACAAACCACGACAGGCGCAAATTTCATGCGGCTTGCAGTCGGCGCCCGGCAAAATGCAATGGGCTCCACTTTCACCGGGGTTGGAGATGATATTTTTACAATGCTTTGGAATCCGGCAGGACTGGGATTGATGCACCGCTGGCAATTCGCAGCCGGCATTGATCAGAATATCGCGGACACAAGAATGTTATCGTTTATGGGTATGCGCCAATTCAACTGGCTGGGTAGTCGAAAGCTCGCCCTTGGCGCCGGATTCTATCATTTTGACCTGGGCACGATCAACAACACAGGCTCTGAGCTGGCCCCCAGCGCTTGGATGGGTCTGGCTTCCGTGGCTTATCGGCCGGATTGGTGGGGCTGGCCGCTCGGAATTGGCAAACATTTGTCGGTCGGCGGCAATTTCAAATACGTACGCAATGATCTGGATGTAGTCGCCTCTACCGGAATGTTTGCTGATTTCGGAGTCATACTCAAACCCGTACGGTTTAGATTGTCAAACGCGTTGGGCTTGTTCGACTATGGGATTTTTACATTAGGTGCATCGTGGCAAAACCTGAATCTCAAGAAACTTAAGTTTGAACAGGAAACCACTGAAGTCGCGAAACTAAACCGATTTGGTGCAGCCATCGGTGCCGGCCGACACCATGGCTGGACCTGGCTACTCGGGTTCGACACCTCCAAATTTAGCGACGATGACCGCCTCTATTCATTGGGCGCCGAGCTCTGGTACGACCGCAAGATCGGTTTGCGCCTCGGTTATGAGCTGGATGGCGACGATGTAGGCGGCTTTACCTTCGGCCTCGGCGTCGGGCTCTGGCGCCTCGTGCAGCCGCACGCTCCTTTCGATGTACGGTTCGACCTGGCGCAATCGCCATCATCCGGGCCGTTTCAGGCTCGCGAGCGCAGCTCGGTCGTGGTCTATCCCACCGGGCCGGAACCGTTTGGCATGATTTATCCGCCCAACCAGTACTTCTTCAAGAAAGACCTGGTCGAGCTGAACTGGGAAGAAGCTGAAGATCCCGACCCCTATGATGATCTCACTTATGCAGTGATGTTAGATACCAGTTACGCAAAAGTTGACGCAGCCGGAGAGGCTCTCAGGCAAATCGGAAACTACGATAGCTTTGCAGTACGCTGGCAAGACAACCTGTTGGCTCTGACTGACACCTTGTCCCTGGCTGCCATTGAGACACTAACTGTATCCGGCGAGCGGTATTACTGGGGCGTCGCAGCTTTTGATAGGGACCGGCATGTCGTCCGTGGCCACGGCTCTGGCTATGTGCGGGAATTTTCGGTCTGGCGGCCAGACCTGGTGGTAGAGTCCGTTGAGTTTAAACCTCACCCTAAGATTAAGCCCCTTTCCGATCCAACTCAGGGACATATCGTCATCAAGGTGAAAAACATCGGCAAAGGCGACGCAGCCGGCGGCATAATAAGTCTGCTCGCTGTGAACCTGGATTCATTAGCACGCCGCAGCGCCCGGGACTCTATCACAATAGAGCCGGATTCGCTTCTGATGTGGAACCAGGATGACCAGATATGGCGCGCCTCAGTCTCATTTTCTGAAACCCTTGGGCCATGGAAAGAGACACACGCCGAGATTCGTGATGCTGCCAGGAAATTTCACGGAGAAGAGTACACCATCCATTTCGAATCGGACTCGCTCAAGGTTAGCATTCCATGGGATACCGATGAGCCTGGTAAATACCGGTTTCTGGCTCGGGTTGAGCTTGCCAATTCTGCCGCCATCGAAAACCGTGATTCCGGTCAGCCTGACAACAATGTCGCGTTTGCCGATCTCTACTCCATTCCCAAATGGAACGCTGATAAACTTGAGATCGCGAGCAAGCAGACCTTCAATGTCATGGCGCGCACGTACGATGCCATTGAGCTGCCCATCATCCCGGCTGTGTTCTTTGAGCCGGGGTCCGACAAGATTAGATACTCGCACGCGGATACTGTTCTGGTGGACTCGCTCTTCCCGGGTGTCGAAATGGCGCCTGTTGCTCTGGCAGCAGTGGCTCAGCGCATGCAAAAACAGCCGGACTCACACCTGTTGATCAAAGGTTATGTCGATCCAATCTCCGATCTAAAGACTCTGGGAGATGGCATGACTGCAGCCGAGCTGGCACGGCGGCGGGCATTGAAAGTGAGGGAGCTGCTGGTCCAACTTGGCGTTGCAGAAACCACATTGCATGCTGACAAAGCCCAAAACCACACCGCAAGAATGAATGAGCGCCGGCCAGAGTCCGGCTCCGATGACGCCGTTCGCATCAACGAGGAAAATCGCAGAGTTGAGCTTCATGTTGCCCGCAAGAATTGGGAAGAGGCGCTGTTCAAGCCCGTCAACGTGCGCGTCTCAAAAAGCATTGTGAGCGATTTACCTTCCTTGTGTGCCAATGTGATCGTACCAGCCGGCGTAGAAGACACGTACGTTAAGATAACAGAAGGCAAGAACTCTGTGCGCCGCAGCTTCGAGCAAGTTG
>CAZVSL010000189.1:0-1939 GCA_964629935.1 uncultured Calditrichaceae bacterium
TTTTCATCGGCGATGGCCTGATTGTCCAACAGGGCGCTGCCGACGCCAACAGCACACGCGCCAGCCTTGAGCCATTCTCCGGCATTGGTGAGCGTGACGCCGCCTGTGGGCATGAGCTTGACGTGCGGCATGGGCGCTTTGATGGCTTTGAAAAATGCCATACCGCCAACGTCGGCGGGGAAAATCTTGACGATATCTGCACCATATTCATGCGCCTGCAGAATCTCAGTCGGAGTGAATGCCCCCGGCATGGCAGGCAGGTCGTAACGGTGGGCGGTCTCAACGATTTCGCGCTTCAAAATCGGGCTGACGACATAGCGCGCACCGGCGTAAATGGCCATGCGCGCGGTCTCGGCATCGAGCACAGAACCGACGCCGACTACCACCTCGTCGCCAAGCTCTTGGGTAGCCCGCTCGATGATTGTCAGGGCATTGGGCGTGGTCATAGTAATTTCAATCAACGAGATACCGCCCTTTTGAATGGCGCGCGCCACCTCGATAAGCTTGCGGCTGTCCTGCATACGAATGACGGCGACGGCGCCATCCGAAATGATTTTATGTACGATGTTGGCTCGGGACATAGTTGGTTAGTTCCTCAGGTTTAGTAACATAATTGCGACCCAGTAGACACCTTCGGGAGTATCTAATCGTTGGAAAAACTATCTATTGTCAAACAACCTTCCATAAAAACTCTTGACCATGTATGTACAACAGCGCTAACTTCATTTATGATCACTTGGGATGAAGAGAAAAATACGCTATTGAAGACCCTTCCGAGCAGCAAATTACACAAGAAATACCGAGGTAAGAAATGAAGTTAGACAAATTTGAACAGGCCATTGAAGATTTTGCTCTGGAGTTCAAAACTGCCTCAGCAGAAAAACAAAAAAAATAGAGAACATCGTCAAAAAGTCCAAGGAAAAAAAGAGCGTCAGTCTTCGTATCAATAGCCACGATCTTGAGCTGCTGAAGCGTCGGGCTGAGCAAGAAGGCATACCCTATCAGACATTAGTATCCAGTGTTCTGCACAAGTTCGCCACGGACCAATTCGTCGATCAAAGAAGTATCGTGAAAAGCATCCAATTGCTCAAACAGAGCTAAGGTAGTGATTCCTCAGATTCATTTCAACAACAACGCTTTTCGCGTTGCTACTGCGTGTCCATCGATTTCCAAACGGTAGAAATAGACTCCGGTGGTCAGGTCCTTAGCCTGCCACGACAGAATGTGCTCGCCGGCTGGCCGCTGCGCATCAAGAAGCGTGGAGAGTTGATTGCCAAGGATATCGTAAATGGTAAGGCGGACATGGCTTTGTGTTTCGAGATAGAAATGAATAGTGGTGGTTGGATTGAACGGATTTGGATAGTTCTGCGCCAGCACAAATCCGGAAGGTGCTGCGGCCGGCTGCTGGCGCACGCTCACCACCATGGTCTGGTTCTGCAGCAGTTTGTCAGGCACCGCGCCCAGGAAGCCATCCCCATTGGAGACAAAAACATCGCAGTCTGAGTCGCCATCGATATCAGCGCTGGCAGCACTGACGCTGAAATCGAAGCGCTGCGGCAGCAAATCGCTGGCATCGACGAGAAAACCGCTATCGTTGAGATTGAGGAAGTCGGGCGCTGCCGGACCATCTTCCGACGGGTTGACGTTTACCAGATAGAGGTCAACTCCACCATTGCTGTCAAAATCCTGGAAGACGGCATCGTTGAGAAATGTCACCGGTTGCGATGGCAATCTCGTCCCGGTGGCGTTTTCAAATACGCCATTGCCCGTGTTAAGAAAGAGCTGGTGGTGAACGTCCGTCAAAAACGAGTTGTTGATGACATAAATCTCGGGCATGCCGTCATTATTGATATCAGCAGTTGTGACAAGCTTGCCGGGTTCATTCTCCACCGGCATGCGTGCGCTGGTCTCGTCGACAAACTGGCCGGTGTTGTTTTGC
>CAZVSL010000189.1:1949-10580 GCA_964629935.1 uncultured Calditrichaceae bacterium
CTGCCCGTTGTACACGAATACAGGTGTGGGATCAGACTCGCCGGCAATGGCTATGCCCAGATTTGCCAGAATGATATCCTGCCGTTTATCGCCATTGATATCAGCAATAGCAACATCGAAAACGCCATATTCAAGGGCCGGCAGGTAGGCGGTTGATTCGTCTGCAAATTGTCCGGCGCCATCGTTTATAAGCACAAAGATAGATGAGTGGAACGGCTCGGCTTGTCGCACCAATCCGGTCACAACCAGGTCCGGGAAAGTGTCGTCATTGATGAAGCCCCAGGCAGCGCGGTTGGATAAGGTTGGCAAAGTGGGCAGGCGATCATCTGAGACATCGGTAAAATGGCCGCTGCCATCGTTCAGAAACAGGCGATCCGCGCTCTGCATGGTCTGGTTACCCATATCTTCGGCCACAAAATAGATATCCAGATCGTCATCCTTATCGACATCCAGCAGGAGTATATCAAAGGTGAAGAATTCTCCGGTTGGCATGCGCGCCGCTGTTTCATTTACAAAGCGACCGGCGCGGTCATTGATGAGCACCTGCGGCTGTCCGACCACTGCGTCTGCGCTGATGATTAAATCCGGATATCCGTCGCCATTTAGGTCGCCGAAATGGGAGACGCTCGCCCTCGTACTCTGGCCCGGCAGATGCGTGGTGGAGACGTCCTGAAACAAGAGCGAATCAGCCGCGGGAGCGCTGCTTGTGGTGCGGGCAGCGTCTGAGCGGTAGAAATAGTAGCCTGAGGCAAGACCGGAAAACTCCCTGCGGAAATCATCGCTGGAACTGATGTGCCGGGCTGCTCCGGACAGGATGGTTGTTTCCAGCAGCCTGGCGCCGGAGATTGAATAAAGCGTGACTGTGGCTGCCTCGTCTATTGATTCCGGCGCCTTAATGCGCATGCGGTTTGGGTAGCTGCGTGTCTCGGGTGTGAGCAGAATCACACCGGTGTGGTCGGCGAGTTTCCCCACGCGTGCAAAAGAAAGATCACTGCCATGCAAAACAAAAGTGAGCGTTAGGATGATCAGATTGATAAAACTTCCTGAGCGGGACATGACGCTTCTCCTCGATTTGATCCGGCCCTGCCTCAATCTGATAGGAGCGCATTGTGTTGGATGGCGATTCCTGCGGCGTGATGGTGAGCACTGAGGCTTTCATGGCAATAAAGCAACTCCCTGTTCACAGTCAATGGTTTTGGAATACAGGGTGACAGAAAATGTACCACCATCTTTAGAGATCGGCATGTTTCGGCAAAATCTGAAACAGTAAGTCGGTGAGATTATGGTTGCTGTGTTGATTATTCGAATATCGAATCGAGTTGCTATCCCGGGCAGCCTCTACTCATACCGCAACGCATCCGCGGGATTCGACACTGCGGATCGGACAGCCTGAGAACTTACGGTTAGCAGCGCGACCAAAATCGTCCCCATGCCGGCCATAAAATAGACCAGCCAGCCGACTTCCACACGGTATGCGAATTTTTCGAGCCAGCCTTGCATGACCAGATAGGCCACCGGCCAGGCGATGAGATTGGCGATCACCACCCATTTGGTAAATTCTGTAGACATCAAAACCACGATGCTGGCGACCGAGGCGCCGAGCGCCTTGCGGATGCCGATTTCTTTGGTGCGCTGCTCTGCCATAAAGGAGGCCAGACCGAACAAACCCAGGCAGGAAATGATGATCGCGAGCATGGCAAAGTACTTCAAGATATCGACCATGCGTTGTTCGGCGCGATAAAGCTGGTCGATTCGTTCATCCACAAAACTGAACTCCAACGGATATTGCGGAATGACGCGATCCCAGGTTTTGCGGATGGCATCGATGGCGCCGGTCACATTTTCCGGCCGAATCCTGATGACGATATTGCGCAACTTTTCAGCCGGCGCAAGCCACATGGCGAGAGGTTCGATGGCGCTGCGCACGGAACTGTAGTGAAAGTCTTGCATCACCCCGATCACGTGGCCGTCGATGCCCATGAACTTGAGCCGCGCACCGATGATGGGTTTGACGGCCATGATATCTGCCAGCTTTTGATTGATGACAAAGGCGCCTGTTGAATCCGTGCCCATATCCGAAGGGAACGCGTGTGAGAAGCTTCGCCCCTCAACCATGGCAATTTTCATGGCTTCGATGAAATCGTAATCCACGCTGTTGATGGTTATCAATCGGCTATATTCAGGGTCCTTGCCCTCCCACTCTGCACTGCTGGAATTGCTGCCGAATCTGCCCGGCGGATGACTGCTGGCTGAGACTGCCAGAACGGCGCGCTGCTTCAAAAGCTCGCTCTTCAGCGCTGCGTATGACTCAGCCATGTCGCCACGTACAGGTATATAGAGCAGATGTTCTTTATCATATCCCAGGTCTTTGTGCTTCATGTAATCGAGCTGCAAATAGACAACGGCTGTTCCAATGATAAGAAAAACCGACAAGCCAAACTGTGTCACGACCAGCACTTTTCTGAGCGTCGAGCTCTTGGCCCCGGACTTGAGGCTGCCCTTAAGCACGCTCACAGGTCTAAACGAGGACAGGAAGAACGCCGGATAACTGCCCGCGAGCAAACCAGTGAAAATCGTGATGACCAACAAGCCCGAAAGTACGACCGGATGCAAGAGCACAGTGGCAGTTATCTCCTTGCCGGAAATTGTATTGAAGACCGGAAGCACTTGCATAACGATCAAAGCGGCCAGCACAAGCGCCAGAAAGGCCAGCAGCAGAGACTCACCCAGGAACTGGCCCGCGATATTGTTGCGCAGCGCCCCCGAAACTTTGCGCATGCCGATCTCCTTGGCGCGGTTTGCTGAGCGCGCCGTAGATAGATTCATGAAATTGATGCAGGCCAGCAACAGCACGAACAGAGCCACGACGGCAAAGATATAGATATATTGCACCTGACCTGCCTGACGGCCATAGCCGGCGTACTGGTGCAAATGCATGTCCGTGAATGGCGCCAGCACAAAGTCGGTCTTGGATTCCTCGACACGGGAATGCACAATGTCTGTCATCTTGGTGTTAACAGCCTGGATGTCGCTGCCTTCCTGCAAACGCACAAAGGTCTGGATTGAATTGCTGCCCCAGTGCTCGTTATACCAGCCCATCTCTTTTGTAAAATCAAACGGCGCAAGCATGTCGAACTGCAGAGTTGAATTGGCCGGAACATCCTCCAGCACAGCCTTTACCACAAAATCGTATTTATTGTTGGCCGAAATAACCTTGCCAATAGCCGGTTCCCCGGGAAAATACTTCTCCGCTATCTCCTGTGTAATCACCATCGAGAATGGCTCAATCAAAGCAGTCGACAGGTCGCCTTGCACTGCGGGAAATGAAAACAATTTCAGGAAGGACGGGTCAACGGCACGGATGTTTTCTTCGAAAAAGGCTTTGTCGCCATAGCGAATCAATAACGAGAAATTCCAGGAGTACCGCGCAGCTTCGACAATTTCCGGAATTTCATCTACAAAAACAGGAGCAGCCGGATAGGGCGTGACCCACGTGTGAAAGATTTCACCGGAATAGTGCTGGTCTTCTTCGATGCGATAGAGCGTCTCTGCCCCGTCATGAAAACGGTCGTAGCTCAGCTCATCCAGCACCCACAGCATGATCAATACGCTACAAGCCATGCCGAGTGCAAGGCCAATGATGTTGATGAGGGAATAACCCTTGTGTTTCCAGATGGTACGAAAAGCGATCTTAAGATAGTTGCTGAGCATGCTCATCCTCCGACTTTCTCGAAATTGCGTAGCACCCGAATTATTCAGAGCGGTCTCTAAGTTTAGACAGATGAAATGGGAAACGGTTGCCAGGGGGAAGGTAGTTACCGGAGAGCTGGACGTCTGACCGAAAAACCGCTTGCGCTGTCATTCCGGCAAGCTCCCTGCTAAAACCATACAGGGACAAGCTTTAGCCGGAATCCACTTGCCGCCACGCAAAAGATTCCCGCTTACGCTTGCCCCCGCATGTTTTAGGAGGGGAATCCGCGGGAATGACCCTGTTGGGAGGTTTTCAGTCAGGCACTAGTACTACAGCGAATGATAGTCCTTGAAAGCCGTTGAAACGGCCAAAAAATCATTAACATCTGGATTAAGCCAGGTGTTAATGAGATCGAAATCGAGATTTTAACGGTTTCTCGCCAAAGTTTCGCTGTAGTACCAGACTAGCCTGATAATTCACAAATCAGGAAAATACGCATGCAATACTGAAGTATCTCACTCCTTTATTCACTCTTTCTTCAAGAACTCCAGCTCCGTGAACCAGAAGTCATCATTGGGCACGTCAATCTTCATTTCCGTCACCTCGCCATCCTGGTTCAGCATGAACTGGACTTTGCCGTCATCAAACCAGGCGAATTGCTTGCGCCATGTCACGACGAAGGTGTCATAGTGCCAATGGCTCAAATCGCCGATCAGGTCCGGATTGGGCAGGAGCTGCAGCACAAGCTTACCGTCTTGCAGCGAAACCGTCGCGTCACCGTACATCTCACCGCCATAAGTGCCGGTATATGCGGAAAGAGCCAGCGCTGGCGTGGTATCGGCGGCCCGCTTTGCCCCGGTCTCGGCGCGCTGCTCCGATTTCTTCTGTTTGTTTTCTTGCGCCAGCTTATAGAACTCATTGCTCCAGTCTCGCTCTTCGCCATCGAGATAGGCATCGAGAATTTTGTACACCAGCGCAGTTTGCAGACTGGTCATGCCATTGGTGAGCACAACGATGCCGAGGTTTGCTTCCGGCGCCAGGGCCACGCGCGAGAACATGCCATCATAGCCGCCGCCGTGCTGTACGACCTTATGGCCGAGATAATCCATCAACGCCCAGCCCAGGCCATAGGCACGAAAGTGGGTGGAGGGAAAGCGCGCCTGGCTCTTGCGGCTCACCGTTTGCACCGTGTGCGCGGACCACATGGTGTGGGAGGCTCCCTCGCTGAAAACAGAGGCTTCGTCGTTGAGTTTGCCGCGATTGAGCTGTAGCTGCAGCCATTTGCTCATATCATGCACGCTCGAGATAATCCCGCCTGCTGCCGCCATATTATCCCAGTTGACCCAACTCAGGGCCACAACGCCACCCTCAGCTTCACGATGGGGCGTGGCGACATTAGCCATGCCCTCCAGGCTGGCAACCGATGTAACTGTACGGGCCATGCCGAGCCGATTGAAAATGCGCGTCTGCACGAACTGCTGCCATGTTTGTCCCGTGACCACAGGTATGATTTCACCGGCCGTTATGAACATCAGGTTGGAGTAGCCATACTTTGAGCGGAACGAGCTCGCGGGTGCCAGATGGCGCGCGCGGCGGATAACTTCTTCGGCGCTGTAGCCGGTGCCGTACCAGAGCAGATCGCCGCTGAACGTGCCCAGGCCGCTGCGATGGCAAAGCAGATCGCGCACACGCATTTCGTGGGTGACATAGGGATCGCGCAATTGGAAATAGGGCAGGTAATCGGTGACGCGGTCGTCCCAATTTATCTTGCCTTCATCTACAAGCATGGCAAGCGCGGCGGTGGTAAATGCCTTGCTGTTGGAAGCAATGGCGAACAGGGTGTGTTCGTCGACCGCGCCGCCCTGCTCTATATCGCGCAAACCATAGCCTTTTGACAATACGATTTCACCATCCTTGATGATGGCAATAGCCATGCCCGGCACGCGCCACTGTTGCAGCGCCTGTGCAAAATAAGCATCCAGTTGCTCTGCTTTTGCGCGGTCATTGGCAAACGAAACACTGCTCAGAATAAGCAGAAAAACCGCTAATAAAGTCATCAAGAAAAATTTGCGATGAGTCACCGTGTCCTCCGATTGAAAAGTTAAATGTGGCTGTTCAGAACAGACAGACTGCGCGGACAATGTACTAAACCGGAGCTTACAATTCAAGCTGATCGCACGCGGCCAGACGATTGATGAGTTTCGGGCTTGTCCTCATCTGCTAACAAGCACACAAGCCTTGCCCGGCGCAAAGATCAAAGCTGAACTCGGGCAATAAGAACTGTGCCTTCTCATAGCAAAATTGAGAAACCAGAGAACCCGGATTCTCAAAAATCGGAAAACAGGACACTTCAGCGACTACTGCCGGCTTGTTTTTCAATAGTCTATAATGTCCTGATAAACTTTCACTTAATCCATATAATTTGAGGTCTCCATCCGTGGCACGGATTTGGCTTATACCTCGTCAGGTCGAATACCTGAGCGAAAGTATCATCATTTAAGTTTTGAGGGAGTCAAAAATGCAAGCAACTTCATCCCAACCGCGCGTTAAGCATAAATCTTTTGCCTATCACACGAAATTGCGCTGGATCAGCGACCGCAGCGCTCTGTTACAATCGGAAGGCAAACCAGATTTGCGGGTTTCCAGTCCGCCTGAGTTCAAAGGAGAGGCCGGCGTATGGACTCCCGAAGATATGTATGTGGCCGCAGCAGAGATGTGCCTGTTCACGACCTTTATCGCTTTTGCGCAACGGCGTGAGCTTCCTCTCATTTCCTATACCAGCAGCGCAGACGGCGTTCTGGAATTTGTGGATGGACGCTACGAGGTCACAAAAATCACAATCAAGCCCAGGGTCCTGGTCGATCATGAAGATGCTGTATCTGAAGTTGAAGCGACCTTGCAGAAAGCGCACGAGCATTGCCTGATCACAAATTCCATGCGCACGCAGGTGTCCATCGAGCCAACCATCGACGTGCTTGCAACGAATCTGCAATCGTGACACCCCCCAGTTTGTCGTTCCCGATATAACAGGCGACTCGCTTACCTGAGATTTTTTTGTCAGGTAGCGAGCCGCCCCAATGTGTGCTGTATCCACCGTACTGGTTTTCGCGACGTTTTTGAACGCGTTTATGTTTGCTGCGTGGCCGGGCTGTTTGCCAGGCCCACTCTCCGCAATCCCAGGGACTGCAGGATGGCAAAATCTAAGACCAGCAACGCGATAATTGCAACTGTCCATTGTCCAACCAGATTCAGGGGCATTAGCGCCCGCAGCAGCACATAAGCGCTGCTGACAACCCACAGGATATCCAGCACAATAATAATTGCTCCGGCTCTTACCAGGAATTGCTGTTTGCCCGCAGATCGCTCTGATGACGCCGCGAACAGAAAGCCAGCAAAGATGAGCAGCGAAATGCCCAGCCCAATGATTTCAGGGCCAGCGTCTGCTCCCAGCCCGATGAATACAGCCACGCCTTCGCTGAAAAAGAGACAGGTCAGGGCCGATAATAGAGAAAAGACGGCATTGAATTGCATGCTCTTGCGTAAGAGTCGCGAGTCTGACATTATGTCTGGCATGGTAAATCTCCCGAGTTTATGTTCCTTGTTATTTGTTCTCAGGGAATATAGCGGATTCAAGCTTGCAAAGCGCCCAGGCCTATACGCCCGGACGTGTTTGCTAAACAATGATAGGAAGACAAATAAACGCCAGACGTGGTTCTGAAGCGGAACGGTTCGTCGGAGAAAATATATTGAAGCAGGAGTCAGAGCTAATCTGCTTCAGATGGCAAAGACTGTTTGTACCGGCTCGGCGTTGTTCCGGCAAACTTTCGGAAAGCGGAATTGAAGGAGGATTTAGAGGTAAAACCGGCTTCATAGGCAACAGCCAGCAAGGTGAGATGGTCGTTTTTTGGATCGCGCAGCAGCCGTTTCGCCGCCTCAACTCGGTAGGAATTGACGAAATCAAAGAAGGATTGTTTGAGATAGGCGTTTAACAACTGCGACAGATGATTCGGCGAAATTGACAAGCGCTGCGCGAGCGTCTGCAAGGTAAGGTCGCTTTCCAGATATGGCTTCTCGTCCTGCATGACCTGACGCAGCCGCGCCAGATACTGTTGTGCTTTCTCCGAGGTCAACCCGGATTTTTGATATTTTTGTCCGCTGCTGCCATTGGTTGCAGGCAGAAACACCATGGGCTGTTTAAGCCCCATGTAACCCATTACGAATATAAAACCAGTAAGCGAAAAGCTGACGATCGCCTTGGCGACCACCTCGGATTGAGCAGTCTCAAAATAACCGTAGATCACGGAAACAAGCAGAAACGCGACCACGAGATTTCGAATCCATCTCAGATTGACCCGGTCGATTTCGGAAAAAACCTGTTTTGTCTGGCGGGAATGCTGCCACCACAATCTGAGGGTGAGGACTGTATAAAGCGCTTCCTGCAGCAGAACAAGCGCAACCATGATATCATCCGGCCCCGAGTCCAATGAACCCTGCAGCAGCCTCACTTTGGCATTCGCATCTTTCAGGTAAAAAGGCAGCAGATACAGGCTGCAGAAAAGAGCCGGCAGGAAATGAAATAAATGGGCCCGCAACCGAAATTGCGGTGAGGTCAAAGCTTTGACATAAAGATAGAAAAGCGGCGGATACAAAAACTTCAGGGGATCGGTGAGTCGGGCCAGATGAGGAAAAATCAGAATATAGCGCGTGTGGTAAAAAATCGACACGCTGATGCCGAGCGCAAATGCAAACAGCAGCGCGGCGAGCAAGCGGTTTGCCGCATGCTTGCCCTTCGGGATGCTGAGCAGCGCCACAGCCCAGAAAACCGCCTGCACTGCACCAGCAGAATTGGCGATGGCAAAAAAGTCAATGGAAGGTTGCATACCCGTTTGCGTTTAGGCGCCTTAGTCGTAAAGTCTTAGCATTTTTTGGGCAAGACTGGG
>CAZVSL010000190.1:0-10564 GCA_964629935.1 uncultured Calditrichaceae bacterium
GCGTGCGCGCGGCAGATGTCGGTTTTAGCGCCACGGACATTGGCCTGGCGGTGAATTCTTTCGTGGATGGCGCCAATGTCAGCGAGTTCCGTTTGCAAGGCCGGGAGATCGACTTGATCCTCAAAGGCCGGGAGCTCTGGACCAAACATACGCAGGACATCGGGCAGTTGCCCCTTGCGACGCCTGAAGGCCGCATCATCACGCTCTCTGACATCGCTGATGTGCGCTTGCGTCAAGGCCCGATTTCCATTCAGCGGGTTGAGCGCCAGCGCGCAGTGACAATCGAGACAGCGCTGCCGGACAATATCCCGCTGGAGGCAGCCATCGAGCGCATCCAGGCGCAGATCGTGCAGCCGTTACGCGAGCAGGGTGTCATCGGCAATGTCTATGATATCAAGCTTTCGGGCACAGCCGATGATCTGAGCAGGCTACGTGAAGAGATGTTCTGGAACTTCAACCTGGCGGTCATCCTGACCTATCTGTTGCTGGCTGCTCTGTTCCAATCGTTCGTGTATCCGTTCGTTATCATTCTCACCGTGCCGCTGGCTATTTTTGGCGGCGTCCTGGGATTCCGTACAGTGCAGTTGTTTGACAGCTTCCAACAGCTCGACATTCTCACCATGCTCGGATTTTTTATCCTAGTCGGTACAGTCATCAACAACGCCATTCTGATCGTATATCAGGCGCTGCAGCTCATGCGCCAGGGGCAAAGTCACCGTGAAGCAGTCATCGAGTCCGTGCGTGTGCGCGTGCGTCCCATCCTTATGTCCACCGGCACCTCGGTGCTGGCCATGCTGCCGCTCATCATCATGCCCGGAGCCGGCTCGGAGTTGTACCGCGGTCTGGGCTCTGTCGTTGTCGGCGGCCTGGCGCTGTCCACGGTCATCACGCTGATTCTGACGCCGTTGGTCTTTTCCTACGTGATCGAGCTGGTTCTGAAGATAAAGAGCACGCTGGGCATGGCTGAGGTGGCCGTAACCGGCAACCCTGCCGAGGATGTACTTGCCTGAATAATTGCGAGCCTGGATTATTCATGCAACGAAGGTGAAATACCTTGGGTGTTCAGCCTTTAGGGGGTGTGAAATAATTTGATAAACTTCGAAGAGTATTCGCTGTTTTTACTAAGCCAGTACCACAGTAGACTGCCGAGTTATCTATTCACACCCCCCTTAGGCTGTTACGACACGCTGAAGCGTGAACACCGACCCTACCCTCCGGCCAATTCAGGAATGGTTCAAGTTAAAAAAGCTCCCACTGCTGCCGATACGTAAAACGGAAACCGGATTGATTAACATAGCGTAACATGATCAACCGCAGGAGGCAGGCGGTTTTTCGCTTGCTTTTCAGATTATTTTCTCATTAATTGCAACGGCTTTTAAAGCAGGGATTTCAAAACAAGGAGTGATAATATGTCAGCATGGGATGATATTGCAAAGTCCATTCGCGACGGCGTTGACACAGTAGTTGAAAAGACCGAAGAGCTCACCAAGATCGGCCGCATCAAAGTCGACATCATCAACATCAAGCGCAACATCGAGCGCAATTTTTCTGACCTCGGTGGCAAGGTCTATCATCTGATTGTGGATGATGGCACGACGCAGATCGCCGGCAATAGTGAGGTCAAAGAGATCATCGCTCGCGTCCAGGAGCTTGAAAAGACGCTTCAAGACAAGAACAAAGAACTTGAGCGCGTCAAGAGCAAAGAAGCCGCTGAGCAGCAACAGGCAGAGCCTGTTTCTTAAGCTGAATAAGAAAAACCTCACGCAGAGACGCAAAGTAACGAAGTAAAAGGAATGGAAAAACTCATTGTCTTCCTTGCGTCTTTGCGTGATTCTTTTTATGGGTTCCGGTCGCGAGAGCCTTTGCTGTTTACAGGTTTTGTAGAGCCCGTGTTGTTTACGGGGCTTTGTCCCGGTTAAGGTTGCAGGTTCGAATTGCGGATGACGACGAACGCAAGACACACAAGCATTTGTATCCTCCTGGGGTTTGTTTGCTTCAGCCCTTTATGTTCTAGTGTATATGGTCAATTGCAGCGTCCCTCTCGCGCGGAACGCATGCTGGCTGTCAGCGATGAGCCGGTCATCTCTATTGCCGCAGTTGGTGATTTGATGTTGGGTTCCTGGGTGACGCCCATTCTCGAACAAAAAGGCGCAACATATCCCTATCTGAAGACTTCAGCATATCTTGAATCCGCTGACCTCGCCATCGCCAATCTTGAGGCGCCATTCAGCCATGATGGCGAAGCATTTGCCAAGAAATACAATTTCAAAGTGCCGCCGCAATTCGCGCGCGGTGTGCGCCAGGGCGGCATCGATTTGGTCACCCTCGCCAACAATCACATGATGGATTTTGGCCAAACCGGCTTGCTTGCCACGCTGGCCACGCTCGATAGCGTCGGTATTGCATATAGTGGCGCAGGCATCAATAAGACTGCGGCGCATGCTCCGGTAGTGATGCAGGCGCAGGGCAAGCGCATCGCTTTTTTCGGGTACTCTATGACTTTCCCAACCGAATTCTACGCGACCGAAGATAGCGGCGGCACCGCCTATCCTGAAGAAACTCTGATGCGAAAAAATATCTCGGCGTGGGCAGACTCAGTCGACTTTATCGTCGCCTCATTCCACTGGGGTGCAGAAAAGCGGGAAACCCCGAAGGACTATCAGGTCTATTTTGCGCATCTGGCCATCGACAGTGGTGCGGACCTGGTTCTTGGCCACCACCCGCACGTTCTGCAGGGCCTGGAAATCTATAACAATCGCCTGATCGCCTATAGTCTCGGCAATTATGCTTTTGGGTCCTATAGCCCCCATTCGGTCGATAGCATAATTTTGAAAGTGCACTTGCGCGAGGATGGCCTTCTCTACGCGCAATGCGTTCCCATAAACGTTGACAACCGCCAGGTCGTATTTCAACCCGATATCGCGCTTGGTGAGCGCAAGGCAAGCATACTTGCCAAACTCCAGGCGCTCAGCGCGCCTCTGAATGGCGGGCGCAATATTCTCAGCAACACAGGACTTGTACTCGGCAAATGGGCTGATTTCTATGATGATTGGCTGTTCCAGACTTCAATCAATGCATTCTGGAATGTGTTTCTTTCAGATGACAGTGTTCGCTCCGATATCTTGTTTCAAGCATCCGCAGAGTCTCTCACAAATTCCGACAACTGATTCTATCCAGCTTTTCATCTGGAGCAGCACCAGAGTATCTTGAAGATGCAAGGAGGGTAGACTATGGAGATCAAACTCCACGACCAAGAGATCATTTTGCAAAAACTCTGGAAAAGCCGCAAGTTCATGAAGCAAGATTTACGCACCCTGAGCGGCAAGCCGGTGGAAGTTCTCTATGTTGGTTCTGAGAATCTGGATGCCGGTCCGGACTTTAAAGATGCCGTCGTCAAAATAGCGGGGGTGCTGCTCAAGGGCGACATCGAGGTCCACTTGAATGCCACCGGATGGTATGAACATCAGCACCACCTCGACTCCGTATATAACAGCGTCATTCTGCATCTGATTTCGGAGGAGCCGCACAAATCGCTTCATATTGAGCGCGAGGATGGCGTGCGGGTCGAGCAATTGCATATCGAGCTTGATCGCGAGAGCATCGACCTGTGGAAGAAGCAAAATGAGCAGGGAAGCAAATCGCCACAATCCGGCCTGATAGTGGAAAATTGCCCGCTCAGTCGTGCGTCAAAGTCAAAAATTCTGGCTACAGTCAATGCAGCGGGCGAGGTGCGCTGGTGCAACAAGACAGCGCAGATGCGCGAGGACTTGTCGCGGGTAAGCTGGGACCAGCTTATCTACCGCAGAATTATGGATGCACTGGGATATTCGAAAAACCGTCAGCCTTTTCGACGTCTGGCTGAGCTTGTTCCGTTTGAAATGCTCACTGCGGAAATGCAATGGGTACCGGAACATGTGGCTGAACAACGATGCGCCGCGCTCCTGTTTGGCGCCTCCGGCCTGCTGCCTGATACTCCCGGCAATGGCAGCACTCTGGACAAGGAGGTGATGCATTATATTGCACCCCTGATCGAGCTGTGGCAAACTATGGCGCGACGTCTGGAGCTGAAACAGATGCGAAAACGGGAATGGCAATTCTTCAGGCTGCGACCGCGCAATTTCCCCACCCGCAGACTTGCCGGCATGGTCAAACTTGTACTGGCGTTCTATCACCACGGTTTTCTTGACGGTTTTCTCAAACTGGTTCATGCGCATTTGGATGATATAGGTCTGCTCAGACGGGAACTTGAGCGAGCCATTGTTCAGGAGACGGATGGTTTTTGGGCCGAGCATTATAGTTTTGAGGCGGCTAGCGGTGCGCTGCTGCAGAAAAGAGAGCACACATTGATCGGCCGCGAACGGGCGCAAGCCGTCGTAACCAATACGCTGTTACCAATCTTGTCGGTATACGCTGAGGAAGCAAAGGATGGACGGTTGCGCAATGCGGTGCAGGAGCTGTATGCCCGCTATCCCAGAATATCGGAAAACGAAATCACAAAAGCGATGGGCAGGCAGCTTTTTGGCGGGTATCTTAAATCCAAGTCACCTCTCGAGTTTGCGTTTCAGCAGCAGGGACTCATTCATCTGCACAAACTCTATTGTCGACCTCTGAAATGTTCGGAGTGCCTTGCGCTTGCTAACCGGATTCCGTGAGTTCACCGTTGGTCTCTATGATTCCCTGCAAGACAATTCTGTATTCGCCGGTATCCTGATTTATGGTCTCAAGAATAGCCTGACACTGGGAAGAGCTGGCTAGCATTGCCATGATTTGCTTTTTCAAGCTGGCGCCCGAGAGCTTTGTCAGGGTTAGACTTTCCAAATCTCTGAAATTCAGCTTTGCCATTTGAGTAGTTCTCCAGGACTATAACGTAAACAGACACGGTCAAAATCCATCTAATAGTTATTATTATCGGGCGGCGCGTGGCTTCCTTGAAGCATTTTCCCTGAATTGGAGAGTGGTAACAGAATTTAAACATCCGGGAATAAACTTCTTGACTTTTTGAGAAATATGCGCGATATTTAGCCCTGTAAAGTCGTAGCGCTTCTAATTCGTGACACCATACTTTACACAAGCTACCATGAAACTGTGCGTTACCACAATCTCCCTCTTTGTCGTAAGCATTCCTCTTCTTCTTGCCGGTACAATCGTCGGTGACTTTCACGCACAACCTGGTTTTAACAAAGTCACTCTCAAATGGACTTCTGAAAACGAGATCAATCTTAAAGGTTTTGATGTAGAACGCAGCCTGGATAACAGAGCCTCTTCTTTCAGAAAGATAGATTTTGTGGAAGTCAGTGATGAGGATAAAGCGAAGAAGGAGTATTCTTACGAAGACAAGACGGTATTCAAGGCCTCTGAGCGAACGTTCTATTATCGTCTGAAAATTGTTGATGAAGATGGAACATCCTCGTATTCAGACATCATATCTGTCAGCCCCACGATATCCAGCGCGCGACAGACATGGGGAAGTATTAAGGCGATGTTTCGCTGATAAAGATTTGGCAGGCGAAATTTAGTCGATGAGGCAGCGTATCGGAGGAGCGCTGCCTTTTTTATTTTGTATCAAGACCGATTGCCTCAAAGATACGGCGCTGCACCTCATCGAGCGTACCTACTCCCGAAATTCTTTTCAGGATACCCTTTTTTTCATAATAGTCGATAAGTTGCGCCGTGTCAGCGCGATACTTTTCCAGACGTTTTCGCACTGTTTCCTCGTTATCATCGTTCCTTTGGATAACGCGGTCAGCTATTTCCGGCGGCGGGGGATTGAATTCGACATGGTAGATTTCGTTGGTTTTCGGGTCGATTCTGCGGCCAGAGACTCTGGCTATGATCTTGTCATCGGGCACCTCAATTCTCAGCACATGGTCAACTGTGAGATCGCATTTTGCCAGTGCGTTTTCCAGGGCTTCGGCCTGTGGCACCGTTCTCGGGAAACCATCCAGTAGAAACCCCTCTTTGGCATCAGGGCGCTTGATCCGCTCCATGATAATTTCAATGACGATGTCGTCCGGAACCAGCTCACCGTTGGACATGTAGTAGTTAGCGCTTTTGCCAAGCGCTGTTTCTTTTGATACAGCTTCTCTTAAAATATCCCCTGATGAAATGTGTGGTATCCCCAATCTGTCCTGGATTCTGCTGGCCTGCGTGCCTTTACCTGATCCGGGTGGTCCGATAAGCAAGATTCGCATGTGAGGTTCCTTGTGTGGTTAACACTATGTCTTTACACGGCTTGTACTTTGAAGATCGGATAGTAGGCTTATAATGTTTAATATTTAACAATTGGCGTGACATTTTGCGTAAAACAGCGGTTTGAGACGGAGCAACTACTCAATAGTACAAATTAAAGCAAAAGAAGACAAAGATGCAAGCACGATATGTCACTCAGCGTATCGGCAAACAATTGTTTTCCCTACTACGCACAATGGCAGAGTTACAGGTAAAGACACTCAAAAATTAGAGGCCCAAATTTGACGATTCTGCCAAAAAAAATTCTGACTAACATACTCATGAACCGAGAGTGCTATTCTCACGATGGCTTCAGCTAAACCCGGAATGGACTCGCATCAGTTTCGTGAGAAAACCATTTCCAGCGTTGGATGGAATGCCACCGCGCGGCTTGCCACAAACGGCCTGAAATTCATTGTCACCGTCATTCTGGCGAGACTGCTATCGCCCGAGGCATTCGGGCTTGTTGCCATGGTGACGGTCTTTGTAAACTTTGCTGCCAGCTATACAGAGCTTGGTTTCGGAGATGCATTGATCCACAAGCAGGACTGCTCGTCAGCACATTACTCGTCTATATTCTGGCTTAACGTATTGGCCGGTCTGCTCCTGACGGCTGTGTTCATGGCTTGCAGCCCTCTAATCGCCGCTTTCTATCATGAGCCGGTGCTTATCCCTTTGACTCTGGTTATTGCGCCTCAGTTTGTTTTGAACGCTCTCAAGGTGGTGCAACATGCCCGGCTGCGCAAGCATCTGGAATTCCGCAAACTTGCCTTTATCCATGTAGCAGCGTTGACCGCATCGGGTACCGTTGCAATCGTGATGGCCCTGAGCGGTTTTGGCGTTTGGAGTCTGGTAGCCCATACCCTACTTTTGACAGCCGTGACGGTCTTGCTGCTGTGGTTGCTCAGCGATTGGCGGCCCACTCTTGTAATCGACTGGCAGGCTGTGCGGGAGCTGGCAAGCTACAGCGCAAACGTCGTTGGCTTTTCAAGTTTGAACTACTGGGCGCGCCACGCCGACAACTTGCTCATTGGCCGGTTCGTTGGCACATTCGCACTCGGAATTTACAGCCGGGCGTACTCCCTGATGATGTTACCGTTACGAATTGTGTCGCGCTCCATTGGGCAGGTGGCATTTCCCGCTCTTTCTGTGATCCAAACGGATCAGAAACGGGTGAGGGAGCTCTATCTGCGGGTAACGCGTTCGACTGCCCTCGTAAGCTTCCCCATGATGGTCGGCTTGCTGATCATAGCTGACGTTTTCGTTCTGGTAGTCTTTGGTGAGAAGTGGGCTGCCATGATCCCCATCGTCCGGATTCTAAGCATAGTCGGATTGCATCAATCTATCACCACGCTGGAAGGTAGCCTGTACCGTTCACAAGGCCGGGCAGACTTGCAATTTCGGGTTGGACTGGTGCAGAGTGCTCTTACGGTTATAGCTATTGTGCTTGGATTGCGCTGGGGACTCATGGGCGTGGCTTTATGCTACGGCGGTTACAGCATCCTCTCCGGCTATGTGACAACTGCAATAGCAGGACATGTCGTGAAATTACCTTTGCGGCGAATTGTCCTGAATCTCCTGCCCGTTTTCGCCTGTGCGGTCGGCATGGGAGCAGCGGTATATGCAACTGATCAAGTCTTACCATCGGCCTTGCCTGTGTTAGCAAAACTCGCCATTCTCATAACCAGCGGTGGGGCATCCTATCTGTTCATCATCCACATTGCCAAACTGAACGCCTACGTCGAAATTTGTGACATCGTGGCTGAACGCTGGCAAAGAACAGTGACTGCAAAGAAGGGAATGTGGCTCGGTATATTCAGAAGGAGAGGAGAACACAGTGCCTTATGATAGCAGGGCTGTAGTAGTTCAGCGGCCACAACAATATTTCCGGGCCCCACACGAATCGGGCGGGCGAATAGGAGATGGATATTGCGAAACAGCGAATCTACGGAGCTCACGGCACAAATCGATTTCGATGCTCCGGCGGAGGAAGCGGACAGGCATCGTACTTGCCAAACCAGCGGTATCGATTTCTCGCGATAAAGTTGTAAATGCCGTCGCGAATGAACTTCGGAATCAGCCTTAGTATACTTGCCAACTTCCACAACCCGCCAAGCTGAGAAACAGCCGTCAAGATTGCATCGGAACTGAAAAATACGCGTTCTGCATCGGCGCCAAAGTTTTCTATCAGGATAACGCTTTTGAGAGCGTGTGCGCGAATGTCGGGGCGCTGAGCCAGCCACGATTCTGCGGTCTCTCCCTGCAATGACCCGAACTTGAAACGCGCATCACGATCTGCCTTGAGAAAGAAACCGACGGTCGTGTTGCACAGCACACATATACCGTCATATAGCAATATCGACTCACCCTCAACCGAGGTGTCCTCTGATCTTGCCTGCCCGGATTTTTCCATGAGACCCTCCGCGTGCCACAGATAATTGCAAAATTTACTCACAATACAAAGTAAAGCATAAGAATTCGTCATGACGATTGCAACCCCGGTCGCTGTTAGAATACGGATTGGACTATATGGTTTGGTACCGCCAGGGACGAATGACAACTATTACCTGAATCGAGCGATTCTCTTGTGCGGGGTGGTTCGGTGTTCAAGCTTCAGCTTTCCCGGGCGGCGGGAATTGCACGCTAAAGCGTGAACACCCTTCATACAACCCAGTGGTGAAGATTTCCTTGCATGAATCGCTCAATTTGGGTCATAAATTTTACCGAGAGGCTATATCAGGTAGAACCCTTTTGACGATTTCTCAACCAGCTCTTTCGAGGATCGAGGACTTCCATCTAAAGGGCCGCACCCATTTAATTTTTAATATGAACAATATTTGAAATTTGGCACTTGCCATTTGGAACCTTCAAGCATATCTTAGTCCTTAAACCCGGACGGTGTCCCGGAAACAACACCGGACCTACCGATCATGGAAACAACACGGCTCTCGCGAACGGCGCCCCAAGAGCGCACGCAAAGGCGCAGAGCCGCAAAGGTATCGTGAGACAGAACTTTGCGTATTCTTCGTGTCTTTGCGTGATTCCTTCTTTTTGCTTCCGGACTGTCCGCGTTAAGAAATCGAGGTAACGCCCGACATCAACATGGAGCCCTATTTCCTGTATGCATGCACATGACATTTTTCACGAAGTCCGGGCCGCCGAGGCTCGCATCCGGCCGTATATCCGGGAAACCTATCTGCAGCGCTCCGACCACCTGAGCGATGTCCACAACGCCAACATCTTTTTGAAGCTTGAGAATCTGCAATTTACCGGCTCGTTCAAGGTGCGTGGCGCACTCAACAAAGTGCTTTCTCTGACCAGTGAGCAGCGCGCCCGCGGCATTGTCACCGCCTCAACAGGAAATCACGGTGCAGCGGTAGCATTCAGCCTGCGCAAAGTGGAGACCCCGGGTATAGTTTTCGTGCCTGAGAATGCATCGCCCGGCAAGGTGCAGATGGTCCGGCGTCTGGGCGCAGAGGTGCGACCACATGCGACTGACAACGCCGAGACCGAAGCGTACGCCCGGCAATATGCGCGGGACCACAACATGATTTACATTTCGCCATACAATGACCCTCATGTCATCGCCGGGCAGGGAACCATTGCTGTGGAGCTCGCGGTACAGCTCGAGCATATCGATACGGTGGTGGTAGCGGTTGGCGGCGGTGGGCTGATTTCGGGCATAGCTGGCTATCTTAAAGCCCGGATGCCGGCAGTGCAGGTTATCGGCTGCTCACCTGAGAACTCGCAAGTCATGATCCAGTCGGTGCGCGCCGGTCGCATTCTGGACTTGCCGTCGCTGCCGTCACTCTCGGATGGCACGGCCGGCGGACTGGAAGCAGGCGCGATCACCTTTGAATTGTGTCGCGATTTGGTTGATGATTATGTGACTATTACGGAAGACGAGATACAGGAAGCATTGTACTCGTTTCTCGACAGCCACCACATGTTGATCGAGGGTGCTGCCGCCGTACCGTTGGCGGCGATGACCCGGCTAAGTAAGCAGATCCGTGGCAAAAACGTGGTTGCAATCATCTGCGGTCGTAATATCAGCATGGAAACTCTTGCGACAGTGTTGCGGAACATGAGGATGGGGTGAATGTTTGAATGTCGGCTTACTATCGTTTTGGGGCAACCACGCAATTTTGCTGCTTGTAGCCCTATTCGTACCGCAGCGCACGCACCGGATTTGCCACCGCTGCCTTGAGCGCCTGATAGCTCACCGTACTCCATGCGGTCAGGAGCGCCACAAGGGCAGCGGCCACAAACGGTAAGATACCGATGTCGGTCCGGTAAGCAAACGATTGCAACCAACTGCTTGCAAGAAGATAGGACT
>CAZVSL010000191.1:0-5329 GCA_964629935.1 uncultured Calditrichaceae bacterium
CGGAACGCGAGCTCATCCTGCGAACGCTTGATTTTACCAATAACAATAAGACCCGCGCTGCCCAAATTCTGGGAATTAGTTTGAAGACGCTGCATAACAAATTGAACCTGTACCGTGCACAAAAATTGTACGACTAATATGTAATTACTACATACTCTCAAAGAGCATATCGGATATGCAGAGTCTGGAATGCAACAAAAATATAATAATTATTCGCTGTTATGCTCTTGTTTTTTTGAAAGGGATGGTTATCGTAAGATAGGAGATTGCAGCGGGCCTGTAAGGGTGGCACTCATCTTGCATAATAAAAAAACTCATTTTAATTGAAAGAAAGAGACACGGACTTTTGTCTTTGTTACTATAAAGGGATAGGAGATTTCAATGAGTGATAACCGGAATGTGAAACTGCTCTCGCTGCTCCTCGCACTGCTAATAGTTTTAGTTTTGAATTTCAACATCAGTATAGTGTCTGCTTCTGGGCCCACGGAGTTGCGCTCCGATGTTGTTGCCAAGAACATAACGAGAACCGATGGCACGCTTGAAGTAAATCCTTCGTTTGTAGGTAACGGCTCCAGTATTGTTTATCTCGAATTTACCGGTGATCCCGTTTATCCGAAGCCGTGGAATTATCGTTTGGCCTTGACCGACAGAACAGGCATCACATGGAAGGCGCTTAGCGAACCCGGCGTGGTGGATTATTCTGTCTTGCCGGGCGGCAGCGAAATTCTCTATCTGAGCGTGACGCAGAATAATGACCCTTTGCCTGAGATCAACCACGATACCGAGGAATATTACGATTTGCAAGTCGATTGGCAGGTTTATCAACTTAATTTGCGCACTGAGAAGAAAACCACTGTTGCAACCGGAACCTCACCTTTGGTTGATGGCTGCAGATTACTAAAGCAGAATATCGCACCGGACCTTGCCTCTAAACAATTGGTTACGGTTTCCCCCGACGGCAGCTATCGTCTGCAAATAGTGCGTGAGAATCAGGGTGCTGGCGATGTAATTGCGGGCTATCTCATTGATAAGGAGCAGCGGCAGCCGGCCTGGACCACTGATGGCTACATGACCCATACGCATCTAAGCTGGATGCCCCAGGTCTTGTGGCTGGATGACGATTCCATGATTACGTTGATGTTTGACAGCTTTAACGATCCGGCGTTCCCGCAGAGCGATGGAGAATTTGCTATTGTAAGAGTCGATCTTGAAACGCCCAAGCTTGTGGAGCTTTATCGGTCAGATAAAATCAAGCCGTTTCCCAGATTGAGTCTCGATGCTGCCCGGGCAACTGTGTTCTTTCAAGAAGCAGGTCCTGAAGGCGTGACTCAACTCTGTCGGCTAAACCTTGGCAGCGGTGAGCGCGATATTATCTATGTTAGCGAAGGCTCGCTTGGGGAAGCACGGGCGAGCTTTGATGGCACGAGCCTCGTTCTAACCGAGTTGAGAGATGTTGATTTTGAAATCATCCGGTTAGACCTGGATGTCCGGCCGGCGCAAAGTCTTGTGCGTACTGAACTGGAATAGAGACTATGAATCGAGGAAACAATTGATGATGTTCGACAAGGAATTGAAAGTGGCGCAGGAGCTGATTCTGCAAGCGGGAAGAATTGTGATGAAGCATTATGCTACGGAGATTGAGGTTGACTTAAAGAAAGAGAGAGAGCCCGTCACGCAAGCCGACCGGGAGTCCAACGAGTTTATCACCACGGAAATCAGTAAGCTATTCCCGCACGATGGCATCCTGGCCGAAGAGTCAAAAGATAATCGTGAACGCCTGCAGAAAGAGCGCGTCTGGGTGATCGATCCCATGGATGGCACGCGGGAATTTGTCGATAAAGTTGGCCAGTTCGCTGTTATGATTGGACTTGCAGTCGGCGGTCATCCGGTGCTTGGCGTGGTATACCAACCCACAACTGACACCATGTTTTACGCCGTCAAAGAGCAGGGCGCGTTTGTCAGACGCAACGGCGAGACTCGCAAACTTAGCGTCTCGAATATCAGCGATACCCGGCAGATGCGAATGGTTGTAAGCCGTTCGCATCGCTCGCCCCTGGTTACCTCAATCAAAGAAACGCTGGGCATTGCCAAAGAGGTGGCCTCCGGCAGTGTTGGCTTGAAAGTAGGACTACTGGCCGAGCAGAAGAGTGATCTCTATCCTCATCCCAATTCGAAAACGAAAGAATGGGACACCTGTGCGCCGGAGATTATTCTTACCGAAGCCGGGGGGCGCATCACTGACTGTTGGGGCGCGCCCTTGATATATAATAAGAAAAACGTCTTCAATGCCAAAGGATTTGTAGCCAGCAACGCGTACTGCCATGATAAAATCATAGAAAGAATCCAACCTTTTCTGGCAAGCATGGATTAGCCTCAACTAACCTGAATAGTGTTTGACCGAAAACTCGCTTATTCTGTCATTCCGGTATACTTTTAACCGGAATCCATCTTCTCGTACGCAGCAGATTCCCGCATACAACCCGTGGGGCGCTTTCGGTCAAACACCAAATAGTGCCACGCTACTCCGCAAAAAAACTCTTGTTGACAATTATAAGGTTAGCCAGTATTATTACGCAGTCCTATAGTTGTTGAGATAGTATTTGATGCTGCTTATGAAATTCTATATACTGGCGGGCGGCCGAAGTAAACGGATGGGCCGCAACAAAGCTCTGCTGCGTTTGGGGCGCAAAACTCTGGTGGAATGCGTGGCCGGGGCTATTCCTGAAAATGGCCATGCCGTCACATTAATTACCAATGCTCCGGAAACCTACAGCTTTCTGGGTCTGCGGATGATTCCCGACAAAATCAGGGGAATTGGCCCTCTGGCCGGCATCCATGCCGGTCTGCATGACGCCGATCAAAGCGCTTGTTTTTTCTTAGCATGCGACATACCACTGATCAGCACCGAGATGCTCCTGTTGCTCCTGGATCGCTACCGGGATCAGGATGTTGTCGCCGCCAATACCAAACGGGGCCCCGAACCGCTATGTGCAATCTACTCTACGCGTTGTCTAGAAGTCGTCGAACGTCAAGTTCAATCTGGTGACTATAGCTTGCAGGAGTTGCTGAAACATCTGGATTGTGACTACGTCGAGGCGCCTGATGACCGGTTGCTTCTCAATGTTAATTATCCAGAAGACTACAACGTGCTCAAGGCGAAAGGCTTGCACGCCGGCGATTAGGTTACGAAAACGGTATGGTTAGCTCGAAAAAAGGCAAAGTTGTGAATCGTGCTGGCAAACGGAACAGAACATGCGTGACATGAGTATTTTACTAGACGTATTCATTGCGGAATCTTATCTGAAGTTTGATACTAAGGGGGTGTGAATAAATAACTTGGAATTTCACATAGCGCTAACCTTAAGAAAAACAACTAAAATGTTCTGTAAGTTTACCAACATATTTTTTCATACCCCCTAAGTTTGATTTCGCAAGCAGGATTACAACGTCGCAAATTGTATTGGCTTGTTTTTGTTTTCGACAAATACCTTTACTTTGAGGCACACCTTTGTAACTTGTGTTATTTTAAATCCAAAATGAGGAAACATGGCAGCGCGCAAGCCTGGATGGCTAACTCGTCTCACATGGCCGGTAACACACTATTTGATTACTAATGTATGTGTATTTTTCGGTCACATTTTTTTCAATGTTCTCAATCGCCTGACTGTCATCGGCAAGGAGAATATTCCGCAGCGTGAAAATACGCTAATCTTGTCCAATCACCAGAGTATGATAGACAGCTTTTTGGTTGGGATGGTGGCATTTTATCCGCGCTCGGTCGTCAGACCCAAATTGTTGCCATGGAATCCTGCTGCCGAAGAAAATTTCTATCGCAATCGTTTTATTGCGTGGCTTGCTCACAATTGGAAATGTATTCCGATCAAGAAAGGCAGGAAAGACGTCGGTGCGATTTTCAGGATGGCTGAGGCGCTAAAAACCGGTACCATGACTCTGTTTCCCGAGGGCACGCGTTCGCGCGATGGCTCTATCGGCAGACCACGTGGCGGCGCCGGACTGCTCATCCTCGAGACCAAACCGACGGTCGTTCCGGTGTGCATCGATGGCATGGACAAGGTCCTACCAATAGGCTCCATCTTTCCGCGTTGCTTCAAGAGAATATACGTTTACTGTGGCGAGCCCCTCGATCTCTCAGAGTATTACAACCGGGGCATGAACAAAGAAACGGCCCGCGAAATCATGAATTACGTCATGGAGCGTTTGCGTGTCATGAGAACCGAGCTTCTTAAGATGCAAGGACGGCATGAGCCAGAGTGCTCGGAAGAGTCCTTGTTCGAGCATAACGATTTTAAACAGCAGAAGGCGTAATCGGGCCTTGTACCTGCATGTTTTTCATTTCCTTTTTGCAAAACAATCCCTATATTCCCCATCTAATAAATGCCTGTTTAACAGGAAGAATATCGCTGACACTGCTGTTATAAAAGAGACACGATGGATCGCTACAAAATTCGCGGACTGGTCTATGTTGCTTTGAGCTCCCTTGGCCTGGGTTACGAGCTTTTCTTTGTCAGCCAGCCCAGACTATTCCTGGTTATCATGTACGGAATCGTTGTAATGATCGGGATGGCGCTCATGTTTTTTGTCCGCGAAAATGAAGAGAACCTTCCTGAATGGTAACTTGAACAACTGATTTGTAAATAGTTCAGGGTAAATGATGAAGTCCAGTTCAAAACATGCTTTTTGCTTTTCGAATCGTGCCGGATTCTGCTGTATTCTTACTTTGGTTTTACTCACATCTGTTACGTTGACGACAGCCCAACATCAGAGCGCTACAGTTGTGAGTGAATCCGAACGTGCTCTCACCATTTCGCTGACGCCGGAAGGGTGGCGTCAGAGTACGGTTATCGAGGATGGCGTTGTGTGGACGCAGATTGATTTTGATGGTGCTGTGTTTGATGAAGCGCAGGGCAAGCCGCGCATCCCATATCACATGGTCATTCTCGGCATCCCAATCGATGCGCGGGTGGAGGCTCGGGTGCTCGAAGCCGAGGCCGGGCCACAGCCGGAGATCAAAATCGCACCGTACGCTGCAGTTGAACGTGTGGATGGATGGCCTGAGCGGCAATTGCGCCTCGATTCTGAAATCTACGAAAACCCGGGCGCGTTTCCACAAAATCTGATCAAGTTGCAGGAACCGACTTTTTTCAGAGATCAGCGAATTGTGCGAGTGATGGTGGCAGCCGCGCAGTTTCTGCCGCAGCAAAACAGGCTCATGAAGTTTAATCGGCTCAGACTTGAAGTCAGTTTTGTTGGCGGCGCTGCAAGAGCACAGGCAGAGTCACAACAGACCCGCGTTTCGGTCTCCGAAGAA
>CAZVSL010000191.1:5339-10516 GCA_964629935.1 uncultured Calditrichaceae bacterium
ATCTGTATCGCAAACTGCTGTTGAACTATGAACAGGCCAGAAATTGGCGCAAAGCCAGAGAACCGAAGCCGTTGGCCAAAACCTCAGCCGGGGTGCAAAACACGACACTATATCGTTTCAGCATTCAGGAAGAAGGCATATATAAGATCGACGGCGCGCTGCTGCAAGAAAGTATCCCGGCTCTGGACCTGAGCACCATCGATCCCGACAGGATTCGTTTGTTTAACAACGGCGGACGTGAGCTGCCGCGTGATATCGACGCGCCGCGACCGGACGGATTGGTGGAGAATGCAATTCGTGTCGTAGATGGCGGCGACGGCAGCTTTGACCGTGATGATGCCATCATCTTCTATGCTCGCGGTGTCAACGGTTGGGAGTTTGATCAGCAGAATTTGACATACGAGCACTATATCAACCACTACACATTCAGCAATACCTACTGGCTTGAGCTGGATGGCAACCAAAGCGGCAAGCGTATGGCCAGCATCAATTCCGGCGCCTCCGGCGATTTGGTGGAGACCTATCAGGGGCTGATATTTGTCGAGGAAGAGCGAGAGAACAAGCTGAACTCCGGCCTGAACTGGTTTGGACAAGGTTTTGCCGTGAGCGATGTCGACCGCTCGAGAACCTGGCTTCTGCAGATGCCAAACGCTATCCCGCAAGGTGAGGCTCAGCTTCGTCTCCGGTTTGCGGCGATCAACCGTGGCACGCATCGATTCGATGTTAGCTTGAATGGCGTCAACGTGGGCACAAGCCAATTTGTCGGGGATAGCTTTGGCGGCCAATATCTGAGAATACAAATTAGCGATGATGAATTTGCGGTTAGTGATGTTTTGAGGACAGGGGAGAACCAGCTTTCTTTGTCTTATTCGCATTCCGCCTCGTTTGGGCAGGCTGCGCTCGATTGGTTTGAACTGCTGTATCCCGCCCGGCTGCAAGCCATCGACAACGAGCTCGTTTTCAATGTCCTGCCGGCCAGCGGCACGCAATCTTATCGCGTTTCAGGTTTCTCACAGAGCGGTATTGAGGTTTATGATGTTACCGAGTATTCGAATGTCAGGCGCATTGCCGGCGGCAGCGTCAGCAACGGCGCGATCACATTTTCCGATGTCCAGGACCCGAATAATCCGAAGCGTTATGTCGCGCTGACACAAGAAAAGCTCACAGCGGTAGAAGGCCTGGAGCCGGTCGAATATCGCGACATTCGCAACCCTCAGATGACGCAGCTTGAGCCTGCTGAATTTGTGATCATCACGCATAATGATTTTTTCTCACAGGCAGAGCGCCTCGAAAGTTTTCGTGAGAACGGCAGCCCGGACAACCGTCTCATCACTGAAGTCGTACGTATCGACGACATTTTCAACAACTTTTCTGGCGGCCTTACCGATCCGACGGCTATTCGTGATTTTCTAAAACACGTGTACGAAACCTGGGAGCCGCGACCCGCTTATGTGTTGTTGTTTGGTGACGGCACTTTTGATTACAAGAACAGCAACGCCAACTTCGTTCCCACATATCAAACAGACCCGATTGGAGATTCGAATCGGCGTCGGTTGATAGAGCTGGAAAGCCGCACTACCGATAGCTGGTATACGTATGTCTCAGAAGAGAACGATCTGCCCGGTACGCCTGTCATGGACATGGCAATCGGCAGGATCAATTGCCAGACCATCGCGGAAGCGAAGAATGTTGTGGACAAGATAATCGCCTACGAGTCGCAGCCATTGTACGGTAACTGGCGCAGAGTGATAACCATGGTTGGCGATGATGAGCTGGTGACCGGCGGTAACCCGAGCAGTCAGGATGCGGCGCTTCACATTCCGCAAGCTGAAAATATTGCCACCGGCGGCGCCATACCCAAAATGTTTGACATTCAGAAAATCTATCTGTCGGAATTCCCGAAAGTGACCAGCGCGGCTATCGGCGGATTTACGAAACCGGCGGCGAAAGAAGCGTTGCTGCAACAGATGAATCAGGGAACGTTGATCGTCAATTACATCGGCCATGGCAACTCCTCACTCTGGGCGCACGAGCGCATTTTTGAAGCCTCCGATAATGATCGCGTACAGAATCAGGACAAGCTCATATTTTTTGTCGCAGCAACCTGTGACTGGGCGTTGTTTGACAACCCCCTGGGCCAGAGCCAGGCAGAGCAGTTGATCCTGGCAGAAGACCGTGGCGCCATAGCCATGCTGTCATCAGCGCGCCTGGTGTTTTCTACGACGAATTTTAACTTTAACAGAAGATACTACCAGAGTTTGTTTACAGAAACGGGCCGCACCGAAAGAATTGGAGATGCTTTCTTGATGGCGCGTCTCAGAAACAACGGCCAGGAAAATGACGAGAAGTATCATATCTTCGGCGATCCGACCCTTCGCCTTGCCGTGCCGCAACGAGAGGCCGTCATCACCTCCATGACACCGGACTCCATTCTGGCATTGTCAACGGTCACAATAGAAGGTGAGGTGCGTCAGGCAGGCGCTCTGGATGCCAGTTTTGATGGCACGGTTTTCATCAACACCTTTGACTCAGACAGATTTGTGCGCAATCAGCCGGAGGCTGGCCGCGTGCAGGAATATTTCCTGCCGGGCAACTCCATCTACCGCGGCACGGTGCCGGTCACAGACGGTGCGTTCCGGGCACGGTTTATTGTCCCGAAAGATATCTCATACGGCGGCGGAAGGGCTCGTGTCAGCACTTACTTTTGGAATGATGAGGTGGATGGTGCGGGTTTCCGGGATAACATTACCGTCAGCAGCTCCACCGCCAATCTGGTGGATGACGAAGGCCCGCGAATCCGGATTTATTTCAGCGGGCATGAGAACTTCACGACCGGCGATATAATTGATTCAGACGTAACGATGGTGGTGGAATTAGCCGATACAGTCAGTGGAATCAATATCGCGGGTGAGATTGGCCATCGGTTGACTTTGAGTATCGATCCCAATGCGCAGACGTGTTTATCACAGCTCAACCGCTTTCAGGGCACGGAAGTCATCGATCTCACCGATTTATTTCAATTCGATGAAGGGGACCATCTGGCAGGCAAAGTCGAGTTTCCACTACAGTTCCCCCCCGAAATTGAGATAGCAGGCGAAACCGTGCCCTGTCAGGCTCTCGATGGTGAACAAAGGCATACCTTGGTTGTCAAGGCATGGGACAACGCCAACAACTCATCGGTTGCCTCTGTGGAAGTGCTCGTGGTACAGGAAGAAGGGCTGGTCTTACGTGAGGTCATGAACTATCCCAATCCGTTCCGGCAGCAGACCACATTTACGTTCTTCTCAAACCAGGATGCAGATGTGCAGATCAAAATCTATACGGTTGCCGGCAGGTTGGTACACACGCTGGAATTTCCAAATGCAAGAAATGGTTTCAACATGGTAGATTGGGACGGCCGCGACGCGCAGGGAGACATCCCCGCCAATGGCGTCTACTTGTACAAGCTGATTGCAAAAACGCAGGGCAGCGACGGCCCCATTCAGGAAGAAGTGATCGGAAGATTGGCAATTATTCGGTAATAGATGAATTATTAATTGAGGATTTGACACATGAATAAGAAAGTTTGGACAGCTATCGCGCTTGCATTGCCTGTGTTAGCCTTTTCGCTTCGCGTTACCAGCACAACCGAAACAAACTCTGCAGATACAAAAAAAATCCAATGGACAACCTTCGACAAAGGCATCGAGTTGGCGCAAAAGGAAGACAAACTTCTGGTCGTAGATTTCTACACGGATTGGTGCCATTGGTGTAAGGTCATGGATGAAAAGACGTATGGCAACCAGCAGGTGATCGATTATGCAAAAGATAAGGTGATCCTTGCCAAGCTAAATGCCGAAACCAATGAAAAATTCAAATTCAAGGACGCATTTTATACCGGCCGCGAGCTATCGATGATTTTTGGCGTGACGGGCTTCCCGACGACGATTTTTATGGGTGGAGACGGTGAGTTTATAACCAAAGTGCCTGGGTTCATTCCGGCAGAAAAATTCCGGACCGTGTTGGAGTTCTTTGCCGATGACTGGCACGAAAAAATGTCATTCGATGAATTTGAGAAGAAAAAAGACGGCAAAGCCGATAAAAATTGAACTCTTTTCCAAAGAGGCCTGCCATTTGTGTGACGAGGTCAAGCAAGTTCTGCAAGATGTTCGCACACACATTCCTTTCGAACTAATTGAGATCGATATAGAAAGCGACCGGGGTCTGTTTGAGCAATATTGTGAGCAGATTCCGGTCGTTTTCATCAATGGACGCAAGGCGTTCAAATATCGCATTGACCGAAATGAGTTATTCAAGAAGCTGCGCCGTCTGATTTAATTCTCCGAGTTGCTAACTCCTTTTCCTACCTGCCGACTGTTTCCTCTCTCTCATATTTTCTCATGCGACAGAAAAACCGATGCAATTCGGTTGATTTCATCGGCGAGAATATTATATTAATGTAATCGCTTATTTCAGGGATATAGTCACATTACAATAAGGAGGTAATCTATGGCATACGAATGGAAGTTTAATTCGCGGCCTTATTCGGACAACGAAGCCAAGGAACTACTGAGGGACGTGATTTCACCGGAGACGTCCGATTGGCATTATAATAAACATCACAAAGGCTACGTAACGTTTCTCAACAAAATTGAGCAAGGCCTCGAAGGCGCCGATGTTGATGCGGCAAATGGCAACTGGAGCGAGTTTGGCGAGTTGAAACGTCGCTTCACCTGGAATCATGCCGGTGCGCTTCTGCATGACATTTATTGGGATGTGATGGGTGGAGATGGTGATGTGAGCAAGGGACCGGATGTGCAGGCAGCTATCGAGCGTCACTTCGGCTCCGTTGATAAGTGGAAGGCAGATTTTAAGGCAACGGCATTTGCGGCAAAATTGAGCGGCTGGGGTTTGCTGGTCTATGATTCGCTCTATTCTCAGCGACTACTCAACGTTCTGGTGGATGAACATCAGTACGGCGCTATCTGGGGCGGCATTCCGCTCATCTCATGCGATGTGTTTGAACATGCTTATTATCATAAAGATGGACCAGGCCGCGCAACCTATATTGACAATTTCTTGAACAATTTGCACTGGGGACGAATTAACGAGCGTTTCAAGAAATACGTGAAGTAAAAGAAAAAGGTTCTTCTCCCAACTCTGGGTTGAACCACAATATGTAGTGGTTAGAATGTTGG
>CAZVSL010000192.1:0-10393 GCA_964629935.1 uncultured Calditrichaceae bacterium
TGTATAACCGTTCGAGAGTGAAGAAAAGCGGGCCGGTTCGGCGATCTATGACCAGCACGTTGCGGTTGTGCCAGCCGAGATGGATGGCTGCGGAGAGTCCGGCAGGACCGCCCCCAACAATTATGGTTTCATAAAGCATGATCGTTCCCTGTTCAGCAAAACCCACCGGAAGAAAATACATGGGTTGTTTGTCTTTGTCAAGACAAATTGCTGAGCCTGCCGCGGTCCGGTGGAGGCATTGTCCAGTCGTGGCAAAATCACACAATCGCGCAACTCCCTTGCCTGCATTTAGAGCGAAATGCAGGTAATACTCTACATACACTTCATCTGGCTTGGTTTGTTTTTTCATCTTTGGGTCACACACCTCGGGGGCAATATCTTTGCAACAAACCATCATTTCACCGAATGGCTTCACCATGAATGGCGAGATTTCCGTCATACGTGTGAGGGGGTATCTTGACGTCATCACTTCTGAGGAGCTGGACGCGACGATCACACACTTGCTCGAGACGAAACAATACCGAATAATCGTTGATCTGAATGACGTCGACTACATAAGCAGTATGGGATGGAGCGTCTTCCTAAGCAAGATCCAGGATATCCGCTACCACGATGGCGACCTGAAACTGGCACAGATGCAGTTAAACGTCTATGAAGTATTTAAGATACTTGAGTTCGACCTGTTTTTGCACACTTACCCCACTATCGCGGCCGCTGTATCGGCTTTTAATCTCAATGGCAGAGCCGTTCACACCACCTGACTAACCTCCAATCACCTGTTTCATTTTGGGTCACAGGCATTATTTTTAGTGTTTCTGATCAATACAGTGGCTAAAGAATTACGGCCTTTGATCTGTCGCAGCAAGACAATTTACCGCAAACAAAACAAGCATTTACGCCGGAAACCCACTGGCTTCCGAAAAATGGTACGCCGATTGCAAAATGGAAATTCAACTTTTGAATGCGTTAGGTGAGAGAACTCGATATTCATCCTTGGCACCCACATCAATCGCGCTGTTTCACCAAGATATCTGAAACCTGACTCATTGTGGTAAGACTTCTTCTTGAGAGATTTCATGCAGCTCGTGTCTCTTGGAATTAAAGATTAAGCAAGTCAACTTAGTGAAGAGTGAGGAGACAAAAATGAAGTCGTTACTGATTCCAGTAGCAGTTGGGTTGTTTTCATTGAATTTTCTCGTCGTCAAAAATGAGTCACAGCGGATAAGCGAGCTGGAGCGTCTTATCGGCTTCACGAGAAGTGTGCATGACGTCGACCAGACACGCCAGAGTACGCACCGCAAAATCGATGCAATCATCGAGCGTTTCAATTCGGATATGGGAAAAGAGCTGCGACATCAGATTGCAGATGAGATTTATGAAATGGCCGTGAAATATCCGAATTTGGATGTGAACCTGATATGCGCTACCATCACACACGAAAGCGGCCGTTCCTGGGACCCGCGCGCCCTGTCACGCGCTGGCGCCATGGGCTTGATGCAAATCATGCCCGGCACAGGAAAATGGCTGGCTCGGATAGAAGGCATTGAATGGACTACCGAAGAAGAAGTCCTGTTCAACCCCATTTACAATATTCGAATGGGAACGCGTTATCTTTCCGCCTTAGTCGAGATGTATGGGCTGGAGGGCGGACTCGCCGCTTACAATGGCGGCGGCAAGATTGCCCGCGAGTGGTTAGAAAATGACAAAGCCGATGATATTCTTTTTGCTGAAACGAGAAGCTACATTCCATTTGTACTCAAGCTATATGATGAATTCAAGAAGCTCTCAATATGATCAGGCATTGATGTCATATCCTTTTCACCTACCTACCTGACGATTTGGGTATCGTTGCTAAATGAGGAAAATCTCGAAACGACCTCATCGCTAAGCCTGCCAAGTTTTCTTCCCAACGATACCCAATCTTTTCTGGTTTTCAGATTTTCACAGACGACAGCCTCCCGAAAGCGTGCTACTTTCCTGTAGCTTGCGTATCCTTTCTGCTGCCAAAGTAGGCATCAGCTTGCTCCGGTGTATCCTCCTGCATTTGGTCACACGTGTAACAATCCGCGCTGCCATTCCTGAAAGAAAGCGCGCATTGCAGAGACTGAACAACACTGCCTTCCATGCCTGTTGCAAAAAGGCTCAGAGAGGTTATGGCAAGCGCACCGCAGACGATGAACATGCTGCGAATGCCGAAATGCTCGGCAATAAGGCCAAGGACAATACCGGCCAGAGAAATCCCGAGGTCGAATCCACCGTAGTAAAAAGAGAATATCTTACCGCGCGTCTCCTCGCGGGTGTTGTCTGCCACCAAAGTCGTTAGATTAGGTTGATGTGAGCCGAATCCGAGGCCATAGCATATCGCGGCAATGAAGAGCAGGATCGTACCGTGTGTCACACTGAGCGAAAAAACGCCTGCCATAAGAAACAGCAATGACAAGATCATCAACGGACCACGTCCGATTCGCTTGGAAAGCGGGCCAACTGCCGCGCGCACCGCAAACGCAGCGATGCCGTAGATAGCGAAAAACAAGCCCTCATTTATTTCAACCGTATCTTTGATGAACGTGGATATGTAGAAAATAACTCCGCCGTGCACCAGCCCGATGAGTAAAACCATGGCAAAAGATATCAGAATCCGCCGTTGCTTGATCGCCTGCCAATAGTTTACCTGCTTTTCCTGTGTCTTATCTTTCCGTGTTTCCTGCACGAAAGCAGAGCAGACGAAACAGGCAAACGAGAGCGCCGCCACAAAGAGAAACAAGGTTGCGTGTCCCCAGGTATTGCCCACAAAGCTTCCGAGAACGGGCCCGAGCGTAAATGCCACCGTATTAACCATGCCGGTATAGCTGATCACATCTGCGCGCTTCGGCAGCGGAGCGGCGTCTGTGATCAGGGTTATGGAGGCGGTACCAAACGCGGCCAGGCCTAAGCCGTGGAAAATACGCAGCGGAAATAACAGTGCAATGGAGGGCGTGTAGATGTACAAAATCGGCGAAATGATGAAGATGAAACACCCTGCCAGCAGCACTGCCTTTCGGCCAACGGTGTCAACCTGCTTGCCCACCATGGGCCGAAAAATCAATACGCCCACAGCAAAAGCGCTCATGATGATGCCAATCTGAGACTTGCTGCCGCCGATGTCTTCGATGTATAAGGGAAAGGTTGGTAAGAGCGCGGACAGGCTGGTGAAGAACAGAATACGGGTGGCCCAATTGAGTAGAAGCTGAGAAGAAAAGAAATCTTTGCTTAACATAGGCCTGCAACAATCACGTCTGGCAGAACCCGCAAAAGCCCGGACTCATCCACTCGAACCCCGCTTTCTGCCGTAAATACGCTCATCAATAAATCTAAAAACAGATTCAAATCGGAGGAAAGCAAACACGCCGGCTACCACGCCAAAACTATCGGCAAGAAAATCGCTCAGCGAAGTGAATCGACCGGGTACAAACATTTGATGCAACTCATCAGATGCGCCATAGAGGATGCCGATGAGAATGACAATAGCCACGCGCTTCTTGTCACGCTGATCAGACTGATTCATGAAAGCCAAAGCGAGCAAATAACCAAGGATGCCGAAAACCACAAAATGGGCTGCCAGATCTTCGAATTCCAGGCCAAATGAAGGGACCGAATGCGATGGAAGTGAGGATAGGTAAAAAATAAACGCTGCCCACAGGATTGCCGGCCAGGCGTACTTAAACATACAGCACTTCCGAACCGGTTTGCGACTCGAGCTCGCGCAAAGCAAAAGCCAGATACTTAAGCACGTCGCCGGCGATCAACGCCATTTGCCCGGCCTCAGACTGCGCCAGATCCGCAGCCAGCCCGTGGCTATACACACCGACAATGGCTGCGTCAACAGGCGAAGCGCCCTGAGCACACAAACCGGCAATGACGCCCGTCAGCACATCACCCATGCCGGCCGTGGCCATGCCCGGATTGCCGGTCGAGTTTACGAAACAGACGCCATCGGGTGAAGCCACCACAGTGGGCGCACCCTTCAAAACCAGAACAACATTGAAATCGGAGGCGACCCTTTTTGCAACTTCGATGGGATCGGAGAGAATTTCCCTGGCCTCGATATTCGTCAGGCGCGCAAGCTCGCCCGGATGAGGCGTCAGGATGAGGTCGCCGCGCGCTTTGCGGATTGCGTCCGGCGTCTGAGACAGACAATTTAATGCATCAGCGTCGAGGACAATCTTGCCATCGTATTCATCCAAAATCCAGTTGACCAGCCTGGCGGAATCTTCCTGTGTTGTCAGCCCGGGACCAACCGCAAGGGTATTCGCCCACTCAAATTTGTCCGACAGAATCTGCGATGCCTGAAAACTAACCGTTTGCTCACTGGTTTCAGGAAGAGGCAGGGTCATGACTTCCGTGAGTTTCTGCTCCAGCACAGAATTCAGACTTTGTGGAATCGCGAGCATAGCCATGCCGGCGCCGGCCCTGAGAGCCGCCTCCGAGCTCAAAGTTGCCGCGCCCGTCATGCCCGGCGAGCCCGCAATTACAAGCACCTGACCACACCGATTTTTAAACGTTGCCATTTGCCGGCGCGGTAACGCATGCTGCACATACGCACGCGTTGTGCGATAACATCTGACGCCGCTGGCTTCAGACACAGACGGCGGAAAGCCGATATCTGCGATATGCACGGCGCCAGCTTGTTCACGCCCGGGCGAGAAGAGTAAACCCCGCTTTAAGTGGCCCATGGTCACAGTGTGGTCAGCGTTGAAGCACGCGCCCAGAACCGCACCTGTGTCTGCAACCATACCCGTCGGCAAGTCGATGGCAAATTTCATAGCACGGGAGTCGTTCGCAAGGGTGACGATATCAGCCAGGCCCGATTTCAACGCACCGGTTACGCCCGTTCCCAGCAAGGCATCGACTATCACATCCGCCTGTTGTAACTCAGACGCATGTTGCCGCGCCTCAAACTTGGCCATATCAATATCAAGGCGGGCGAGAATGCTACAATTCAGGGCGGCATCACCTTTGAGCTCTTTTGCTTCAGCGATCATCCGCACCTTTACCTGTGCGCCAAGATTGTTCAGGTAGCGTGCAACAACGTAGCCATCACCGCCGTTGTTGCCTTTGCCGCACAGTATGACCACATTTGCGCCACGCACCTGTGCAAGCACACGACAAATTACCGAGACGATCTTGCGCCCGGCATGCTCCATGAGAACAGCACCGGGGATGCCGACATCCTCTATGGTCGTGCGGTCGATTTCTGCCATCTCCTTTGCCGTGACGACCAGGTCTAAGAGCTTGTAACTATTGTTCTTCACGTTACACCAGCTTGTACATGAAAATTTGAAACTTCGTCAAAGATACAAGAATTTGTGGAAGTTGCAACCTCTAATTTCTCCTTGACACTTTTGCTATTTTCGCGTAACTTACTATTTAATCAAGAATAATCAAGACGAGCCTTGCACGTGAAAAGCAGCAGTTCAGACCTTATCAAACAAGCCATCGAAGGAGACGAGACCGCCTATAAGCAGCTCATGACAAACTATCATGGCGCGATCTTTAACTTGCTCTATAAGATGGTTCGCAACAAGGAGGAAACCGAAGATCTGGTGCAGGAGGCATTTATGAAAGCTTTCGCTGCGCTGCCGTCATTCAATGAGGAGTATGCGTTTTCCACCTGGCTCTACAAAATCGCCATCAACAATTGCATTGACCACATGCGCAAGAAGCGGTTGAAGACCTATTCTATCAACAAACCGGTGCAATCAAAAGATGGTGAGCTGGACCGTGAATTCCCGGATACATCCATGAGTCCGGACCGTGATGTCCTCAATGAAGAGCGCACCCTGCTGATCGAAGCTGCCATCGATGAGCTGCCTGAAAATTACAAAGTCGCCATCGTATTGCGACATTCGGAAGAAAAGTCGTACGAGGAGATTGCGGAGATATTGAACATTCCCCTTGGCACGGTCAAAGCCCGTATTTTCCGCGCGCGTGAAATGCTAAAGAAGAAACTGAAAGATAAGATCATCCGGTCGTAGTTGGAGCTGGTTTTGCCAACCATAAACTACTCTACTTTGTATTTTCAGTTATCCAATAATCGCAATCTTCAAGTTCAAATGGAGAAGACATGTCACGAAACGTGAATATGGTAAAAGAGTTGTACGCCAATGCCAAGGCTTATCTGGATAAGGAAGTTACTATTTCCGCCTGGGTGCGGACGCTGCGTGTTTCCAAGAATTTCGGTTTCCTGGAAGTAAACGACGGGACTTGCTTCAAGAACATGCAAGTTGTGTTTGAAGAGACGCTATCCAATTTCAAGGATGTGGCAAAATTGACCATTGGCTCTTCAGTCGAAGTGCGTGGCACATACGTCCGCTCGCAGGGCGCGAAACAGCCGTACGAAATTCAGGCAGCACAAATTGTTATTGTGGGCATGGCGTCGTTGGATAATCCGATTCAGAAAAAGCGCCACACGTTTGAGTTTCTGCGCACCATTCCCCATTTGCGCACCAGAACAAACACGTTTCTGGCCGTGTTCCGCGTTCGTTCTCTGCTGGCCCAATCACTGCACAATTTTTTTCAGGACAAAGGATTTGTCTACGTCCACACGCCAATCATTACAACTATTGATGCAGAGGGCGCAGGCGAGATGTTCAATGTCTCAACCTTGCCCGCAGGTGACTATCCGAAGACGCCGGAAGGCAAAGCTGATTATTCGAAGGAATTGCTCGGGCGTCAAACTTATCTCACGGTGAGCGGACAATTAGCCGTCGAGGCCTTTTGTATGGGGTTCAGAAATGTCTACACGTTTGGGCCCACCTTCCGCGCCGAGAATTCCAATACGCCGCGCCATGCCAATGAATTCTGGATGATCGAGCCTGAAGTAGCCTTTGCTGATCTGCAGGATGATATGGACCTGGCAGAGCAGATGATGAAACACATCATCTCCGACCTGCTCGAAAAAGCTCCTGATGAGATGGCATTCTTTAACAAATTTATCGATGACGGCCTGATTCAGAGGCTGGAAAGCATCGTCAATGCGAAATTCGAGACGGTGACCTACACGGAAGCCATCGACATTCTCAAGAAATCCGGCGAAAAATTCGAATTCCCGACGGAGTGGGGCGAAAACCTGCAGACAGAGCATGAACGCTATCTTGCCGAAAAGACATTCAGTAAACCGGTGTTTGTCACCGACTATCCGAAAGAGATCAAAGCGTTCTATATGCGGCTGAATGATGATGAGAAAACCGTGCGGGCTGTGGATTTGCTTGTGCCCGGCGTGGGCGAAATCATCGGGGGAAGTCAGAGGGAGGAGCGTACCGACATACTTGAGCGCAGAATGAAGGAAGAGGGCATGTCACTGCAGGATTACTCCTGGTATCTGGATATCCGCCGGTTTGGTACGTTTCCACATGCGGGCTATGGCCTGGGATTCGAACGTGCTCTCATGTATATGACCGGCATGAAGAACATCCGTGACGTCATTCCGTTTCCGCGGACGCCGAAGAGTGCGATTTTTTGAGCTGCCAACATAAGGCTGAGGTGTTAATGCATTGCCCGAAACACATTAACACCTCAACACACTAACTTCTATCCCTTCAAGATCTGGACGATGTCCGTCACCATCTTTTTAGCATCCCCAAACAGCATCATCGTCTTCTCATCGTAAAACAGCTCATTGTCTTCGCCGGCAAAGCCAACCGAAAGACTGCGCTTGACAATCATGACAGTGCGCGCCTGGTCGACATTCAGAATAGGCATGCCGTACAGGGCGCTATCCTTTTTGTAACGTGCCGCGGGATTGATAACGTCATTGGCGCCGATGACCAGGGCAACATCCGTATCTTTGAAATCATCGTTGATGGCGTCCATCTCCATCAGGAGATCATAGGGCACGTTGGCTTCCGCCAGCAGAACGTTCATGTGACCCGGCATGCGACCGGCAACCGGATGGATAGCATATCGCACCTTAAGGCCGCGGTCCGCCAGGATTTGCGCCATCTCCTGCAAAACATGCTGCGCCTGTGCAACCGCGAGGCCGTAACCGGGCACAATTATGACCGATTGTGCATTGTCAAACATAACGACCGCATCTTCGGCGGTGTAGCGCGTCACCGTTTTTTGCTCCCCGTCGCCCGCCGCCGGTCCGCCATCACTGCCGATGGCAGCAAACAGCACATTTCCCAACGAGCGGTTCATCGCCACACACATTATATTGGTCAGAATTAAACCGGAGGCGCCAACCAGTGCACCGCTTATGATGAGCACATTGTTGGAGATGACAAAGCCGGTTGCCGCCGCTGCCAAACCCGAATATGAGTTCAGCAACGAGATCACCACCGGCATATCAGCGCCGCCGATGGGAATGACCGAGGTGATGCCCAGTACGGCTGCCAGACCGAGGATGACGATCAAATAGACCCAATTCGAAGCATCAATGCTCAGGAGCACACCGCACACAATCGCAAGGACCACAATAGCCGCGTTCAAAAATTGCTGCCCCGTAAAGGTTATGGGTGCGCCTTTCATAAGGCCTTGCAGTTTGGCAAAGGCGATGAGACTGCCGGTAAAAGTAACGGTTCCGATGAGCACACTCAAACCAATGGTTGCAATCACATTGATCTCAAAACTGGCGCCCGGCTGAAAATACTCAGAGCACGCTACCAACGTCGAAGCGCCGCCGCCAAAACCGTTGAACAACGCCACCATTTGCGGCATTTGGGTCATTTGGACCTTTTTGGCAGCAAAAGCGCCGATGGCGGAGCCAACAACCAGGCCAACGATAACGTGAATGGGGTTCAAAATATTGGCGCCGACGAGCGTTATCACAACTGCCAGCAACATCGCCAACATCGCAAGTTGGTTGCCGCGACGCGCTGTCTTGGGAGAACTGAGTCTCTTTAAGCCAAAAATAAATAAAGCTGCCGATAGCAGATAGACTAAATTGGTAATTGTAGGCATTATCGCTCCTCTCCTCCCTATTTGGCTTTAGTGTCTTTGTCTTTGAACATTTCCAGCATCCGGTCGGTGACCATAAAACCACCGACTACGTTGATGGTAGCAAAAATCACAGCCACCAAACCAAGAATAGTGGCGAGCAGCGATTGACCTGCGCCGGTGCTGACCAGTGCCCCAACCACCGTAATTCCGGAGATGGCATTCGAACCGGACATCAAGGGCGTGTGCAAGAGAGGGGGAACTTTCGTTATCACCTCGAAGCCTACGAAAATCGCTAAAACGAAAATATAAACCGAGACCAAGATGACGTCTGTCATACCTGTTTTTCTCCTAACTTATTATCTTCATTAGCTATATTAATTATGTCGGAAGCGCAGCTCCTGTGCACCTCAGCGCTGCAGGAGCGTTGCTCCATTCGAACATCAGTCTTCATGATTTCTTCTTCACCCATTCGCTGATAATCTCACCTTTGTGCGTAATGCACGTACTCTTGGTGATTTCATCCTCGAAATCAAAATCCTCACCCTGATAGAGATGCTTGAAGAGGTTGATGATGTTCTTTGAATGCATTTGGCTCGCATGGATCGGGATTGTACGAGCCAGGTTTACTGCCCCGTAGATTGTGACGCCGTGCTTTTCAACAAACTTATTCGGCTCGGAGAGTTCGACGTTGCCGCCTTCGGCGGCTGCCAGATCCACGATAACCGAGCCCGGCTTCATAAGCTTGACCATCTCTGCTGTCACCAGAAGCGGCGCTTCCTTGCCGAAAATCTGGGCCGTGGTGATCAAAGCATCCACTTTGGGAAGACGCGCTGCGATCGCTTCGCGTTCTTTGTTGAGAAATTCTTCGCTCTGTTCCTTAGCATAGCCGCCAGCCGTCTCAACTTCCTCCGGCATCTCCATCTCAACAAATTGCGCACCCAAACTCTCGATCTGCTCCTTCACAGCCGGTCTGGGATCGAACGCCTCCACTCTGGCGCCGAGACGCTTGGCAGTGGCAATAGCCTGCAATCCCGCGACGCCGGCGCCGAGCACAAACACTATCGCCGGAGGAATGGTGCCGGCAGCGGTCATCAACAACGGGAAGAACTTGCCGAGGCGATCAGCCGCAAGCAGCACGGCCTTGTATCCCGCCACTGTGGACATCGAGCTTAGAATGTCCATGCTTTGCGCCTTGGTGATGCGCGGCAAGTACTCCATAGCAAAGCTGGTAACTTCTTGTTTCTGTAACATGGGTATGAGCTCATCATGTTTGCCGGGCGGCAATGAGCTCACCAAAATGGAGCCTTCGTGCAGCAATTCAATTTCATGCTTTTTGAGATCATCGTTGTGTTGCGGCGCCTGAAACTTCAGCACAGCATCAACCTGAGCATACAACTCGTCCGCGCTTTTGATGATCTTGGCTCCAGCTTCTTCATACTGTGCATCGGAAAATGTGGCCTTTTCGCCAGCTCCG